>JAXHTS010000052.1:0-139714 GCA_034190085.1 Spirochaetota bacterium | reverse complement strand
AGATGGGGTTATATCAACCGTGTACACTATATTATCTGAGGTATTAAAATTACCAGCGCTACCATTGCCTACTGAAATATCTCCAACGGCAAAACCGCTTACTACCTCACTAAAGGTTATCATCACTGGAATCGGATTGCTGTTCGTGGGACTGGACTCACTCGAGCTAATGGATACTGTAGGCGCAATCCCATCATAAGCAATACTGAACTGACCTGCTGCTGTATTACTATTACCAGCCAAATCAACACATACTCCACCACCTATATCTACTGTTACAGGGTCTCCAGATGGGGTTATATCAACCGTGTACACTATATTATCTGAGGTATTAAAATTACCAGCGCTACCATTGCCTACTGAAATATCTCCAACGGCAAAACCGCTTACTACCTCACTAAAGGTTATCGTCACTGGAAACGGATTGTTGTTCGTGGGACTGGACTCACTCGAGCTAATGGATACTGTGGGTTGCATAGTATCAACACTAACTGTATTGCTGCTATCTGATGACATAACATTGCCAGCGGCATCTGTAAAATCGCTAATGTTATACGTTCCTGTCGCTTCTTCATCATCATCAACAAACGTAAATGTGCCGTTCCATTGAGTATTGCCACTGTCCCAACTAGAACCTGAAACAATATAAGCTCTCGCTAATCCTGAAATCGTTGGCGAAGCATTTATCGATGTATTCATTGACTCACTAAAGGTAATAGTAACATTCACTACGCCGACATCTGAATCATTCAAAGACGACGGCGTTATTCCTGTCACCGTGGGATTTTGAGTATCAACACTAACTGTATTGCTGCTATCAGATGACATAACATTGCCAGCTACATCTGTAAAACCGCTAATGTTATACGTTCCTGTCGCATCTTCATCATCATCAACAAACATAAAAGTACCGCTCCATACAGTATTGCCATTGCCCCAACTAGAACCTGTAATAATATAAGCTCTCGCTAATCCTGAAATTGTAGGTGAAGGATTTATTGACGTATCCATTGACTCGCTGAAGGTAATTGTAACATTCACCGCACCTACATCTGAATCATTCAATGTCAAGGGTGTTACTCCCGTCACTGTGGGAGGATTTCCATCATAGAGAATACTAAATTCACTAGCTGCAATATTCCCATTACCAGCCAAATCCTGAGCAACACTATCTGATATATTGACTGTAACCGTACCATCTCCATCCGGTTCAATATCTACAGTAAATACAACATTATTGTCAGGATCAGGTGCTGGAGGAGTCAACAAGTTGCTTGCAACACCATTCCCTACAGAAATATCCCCTACAACAAAACCTGTCACCTCTTCACTAAAGGTGATAGTTACAGGAATAGGATCACTGCTTGTCGGACTTGTTTCGCTCGACGTAATTTCTACTGTTGGCGGAGTTTGATCTAAAACTACACTAAATTGAGAATTGGAAGTCGAAATACTTACATTATCAGCTTCATCCTTTGCCCATGCAAATACTGTCTTAACTCCATCACCAGTAGATAATTCATAGGAAGAAGGGATAGGTGTGCCCGGCATCCATCCAACGTCATCTGGGTCAGGTGTCGCTGGTGATTCATTTATCAACCACCCTACGACTCCACCTGTTACAGCATCATCATCGTCACCTGCTAAAGTAAATGTAATATTTCTATTGTTTGTCAGCTCATCACCTGGTGATACGACAAAGGATGTTACGGCAGGACGAACATTATCCAATATTATATAATATGCACTTGCTATAGTACTATCACTTAATGGAGCATCTGGACAACCCTCGCATTTCGCAACAGCATTGATTCTCGTTCTATTATTATGACCATGCACTTCAATCGATCCTGCATATGGAGTTCCCACAACTAAAGGATCACCTGGGTCACCTGGATCATCACCATTTGTTGTAGTAGCTATTGTATAATAAATATTAGCATCCTCTGTGCTACAAGCTATCACGATATCTCTATCCTCATTATATGTACCCTCCAGAGGAACAAACTGTGGTGTCGATACCTGGTCGTAATGTACTTCATAAAAAGCGCTTCTAATCTCACTATCCAGCATTTGACTCTTAACTGCAAATGCCTTTATTTTCATTTTTGTATTATCCGCAACCAATGAAATCGGCGATGTGTATACATCTGAGGTTTCAGTAGGATCAGCAGGATCAGCAGGTTCACTGCCATCAGTTGTGATTGTTGTAGTATAATAAATCGTAGCGTCTGATGTGGCGCATTCAATTTCTACATCAAAAGGTTTCTGTGAGCTATATCCTGAAGAGTTATATGGATTAAATGTAGGTGTAATCACCTGAGTATCGTATTCTATCTCATAAGTAGCGCTAACTACCTCGCTATCCAGCATCTGGTCCTTCACTGCGATGGCTCTAATTTCCATAACAGTGCCATGACCGGAAACAGAGATCGGACCTGAATATTCATTTGATTCTATAGTTGGATCATTGCTGTCAGTAGTATAGTAGATTGTCGAGTCTTCTGTAGAGCAGCTAATCTCAACGCTTACATCCTGGTGGTATGTTCCGCTTTCTAGTGAGAACTCAGGCCTGGACACCCTGTTGTAGTCTATTGTATATTCGGCGGTTATGACAGTGCTGTCGTTCATCATGGCACGAGCAGCCATTGCCATGATTTTAATTGTAGCGCCGTGACCGACAACACTTATTCCTGATGAATAGATTGGCGAACCCTTAGTAGGAAGTGAATCATCGGTTGTATAATAAATCTCAGCATCAGTCGTGTCACATGTTATTTCTACATTGATGTCGTGATCATAGCTTCCAGGCGCTGGCGAGAAATCTGGAGAAGCTACGGTCTCAAAATTAATATAATCTGAAGGATTATCTCTATCCTCTTTGCACCCGCTTATTAAAGACACTGATGTGATTATGCTAATAATTAGAAAAAAATACTTTATTTTCATGTTGTCACAACCTCCTATCAGTAATTGACATTGATACTAAAAAAAACACCGTTGCCGTTGATAGGTTTTTCATCCTGAAATATATTAAACCTGAAATAAGCGCTAGAATCATTAGCTGCGCTGGTTATTAATTGCTTCTCCTGATCAAATTCAATCTCATTAAAAAATAAAACATCTATCCAATTCAAGGCATAAACGACTCCCAAAAGGCTCACCATTCCCCATGTTAAATAAGTTGCCTTTTCATAATCATCCCATTTCTTGTCATAGGCAGATCTATCAGCTTCGTCATGTAAATCATTATAATCTTGGTACTTGCTCCTTTGATTGGACAGAGACCATGCCAGCAGCCCCCCTGATATCACAAAACCACCAGCAAAAATGTAACTCTTTGTGGTTTTGCCTGAATAGTATTGACCCCAACCAGGGATAATGCTTCTCAGGTATAGATCCTTATTTATTGTTGCTGATTGATTGAAAACCTCATCTGTGTAAGAAAGAGCTTGAATCTTATAATAATAAACGCTTCCAGGTTCTGTTCTTGTATCATTATAGGTTGTATCATTTGTTGTCCCTATTTCTGTAAAATTGCCGGTTAATGACGGTGACCTGGATATGATATATTTCTCGGCATTCTCCACCTTTTCCCATGCGATAACCAATTCCTCAATATTCTCTTCTGATGACTTTAATAAGTAATAATATGCCCCATCTCCATACATATTATCATTTTTCCATTGACCCACATATTTCTTGCCATCAACATAATAATAGGTTCCATGACCATCCCTATTATCATTATTCCAATCGCCAACGTATTTATCGCCGTTTGAATAGAGCATTGTGCCCTGCCCATGCTGAGCGCCATTTTCCCATTGACCTACATATTTTGAGCCATCAGCATAATAATAGGTCCCTGATCCATGCATCCTGTCTTCTTTCCAGTCGCCAATATATTTATTGCCTGCCCATCTTGACTCTTCACTATAAATATACGTACCATGACCATGTCTAATATCATCAATAAAATCACCAATATATTTATCGCCATTCTCCCATATTAAAATTCCATGACTAAGTCGCTCGTCATTCTCCCAATGACCTGCGAATATTCTGCCATCCTGATAATATAATTTTCCCTCTCCATGCATCTTGTCATCCTTCCATTCACCTACATATTTTCCGCCATCAACATAATACAAAATTCCCTGACCATGTTTCTTGTTATCCTTCCACTCACCAATGTATTTATCTCCATTTCCATATATGCAGGTGCCCTGTCCGTGCCTTTTATCAGATAGATAATGGCCAGTATATTCACCAGTAATTGTGACACAACCAGCTATGAATAAAGATAAAGATAGCATTATAACAATCACTACTTTCATTTTTTACCTCATCTAATCTTTAAAATATCTCAATGTTAAAATAAAACTCCCTTTTCTAATCTTTACTAGGTCTAAGAATTAGACCATAATTCATCCCTGTTTTCCCATCGTTTCATCAAAACAAATGTTAATCTAAATATACAAAATTTACTAAATTATATAATATATAATATTTATTGAGATATTTGGATGAAAAGATCACCCCTAACTTTGGTAGGACAGAATCTCATATATTTAAGTTTTTATAATAACTAAACTTATAAAGACTTATGTTATAAGTGTACTTAAGATATTCTGTCATAATCACATATAATTGGATATAGTCAATATCAATAATAGATATCGACTCATTGTTATAACACTATAAACTGATTATATATATAATATATAGCATTAACTACGAACTATCAACAGAAAGGAAATTTTTTTACAATTTATTTATATGTGATAAAATTCCAGCCGAGATTATAAGATTGAATTGAAGTATTTGAACATACCAAATAACTAACTATTGAAGAAAAGTCAAGAGTTTATAGATAAAAATAATAAGCAAAAGCATAAACGCTACTTTCCTAGCAATAAGTGACATGATAAGGATCAAAAATCAATCCTGCATACAAATACTTATAAATTGAATATTTAACGTTATCCACTATACAAAACATTTTCTATAGGTGAAAACTCTTCACTAACATAAGAATTCTGTCTCTGTATTTGATAAAGGTTTCCCCTGCACAGATTATCTTCAGAAAATAACCATATCTATTTTTATAATAAAACCCCTCAATACCTGCATAATTTGGATGGGCCTTATCCCTGTAGCTATATACAATTTTATCTTTGCCAACCTCTATTATTTTTCTAATAAATGTATCTGACCCAAGAATTCTTCTCCAGTTTGCTTCAAGCCTTTTTACTGATCTGATAGGAGCGGAAAATCTTTCACTATCGATTGCTAGTAACAAATCATAGCCGCTATTATCAATATCCCTGCCCTCTAGGTTAATGCCTAACGAAACACCATAATATAAATATTTTGGTTTTTCTCTCACATTTTTATTAATAATCCTGAATCCCTTGGGTAACTTTATTGAGTAGAGCATCCTGTCGTTAGTAAGTGTTGTAATTTCATCATTTCGGCATAACAAAAGTGAAGCCCTATTACTTAGTATCTCAAACCGAACCCCTTCCTTCTTTTTCATATAATTTATCTCCCTAGAGGCTCGGGATTTGGCTTCATAGATCATATGATTTGTTACTGGCAGGGTCATAATGGATTTCAAAAGCGTCAAGCCATCAACCTTATGATGCCTATGAATAAGCTCAATGCCGTGATTTAGGTAATAATCCAAGCCCTCAATTGAAACTGACTTATATTCAAATTCGGGTTCCCCTAACGTCCGCACCTTCCCATTTTTATCAAAAAAAAATTTATTCCTGTCTCTATCAATAATCAATATCCAATCCGGCATTTGGGATAAAGATATCCCATACATGCATAGAAAAATGATAAATGAGATTACTATACTTTTAGAGAAGGGGTAAAACATTAATATCTATCTTCTTTAACAAATATTAATATAAAAGAGGTTAAACCTATCAGGGATGCATCGCTTCAATGCTTCCCCAAAAAAATAGAATTTCAGATATTTCCTTAAACAAGAATGATTCCCAAGCTTAATGTTTACTAAGCGCGGTTGAGGCACGCTAAATGACACATACGTCCTTTCATATATGCAGGTCAATCAATTTAAGTAAGGCGCTATCCAACAAATTAAATGCCTTATCCTAAATCAATATGTATGCTGATTGCAGTTAATCGCGTTATGCATTTGTCAGGGGGTTGATGGTAATTACAAATTAGATTATAACATTGATAATAATATAAAAGCTAAAACAACGATAAGTCCTATCGATAAAATTATATAATAAACTAGTCTATCAGATTCCTTTTTCCCTCTCTCTTTTTTACTATAACCTTTTTTTTCACTTTGGATATTGCTTTGATAGGAGTCTACTTCAATTTTTACATTCTCCTCTTCAATGATTTTTACGAGTATGTTTTTTGCGATTAATCCATAGATAAGGAATCCGCTTTTATCTAACTGTATCTTTTCTTTTACTCTAGCGTTTACCGGCAAAAATTCCCCATCCTCTGAAAAAGCATCCAGCTTTTTAGCAATATATTGCGATTTGTTATCAGCGCTGGTAAACAAAACCTTAATCTTATCGCCAACCTTTATATCATTGATATACTTCCCTTTAATAGGTGAAACAATCACCCTCCCATCAATTACATGATCAGCGGTTTTTTCAATATTAGAAACATTCTCATCCCCTTTCTCAATATCCTCAGTCTCTGCGTGTTTTTCCGATTGCGTTGCAGCTATGACTGGAATACCCTCTAGCTCAAGGGCTAACGAACTGGATTTTTCCATAGCTATTTGACAGTTCAACCTATCAGATTTATAAAACTTCATGATCACATCTCTAATTATTGCGGTTAACTTTTCAATATCTTCTTCCCCGACATCACTAAAGATATTATAGCCCTCCAGGGCTTCGATTATATGATTTGTGAAGTTGTATGGTTGGATTGCGTTTTCCCCTTCCTTTTCAACAAAATTCTCAAAATCGATATTATAGGTTTTCCAGTTATCGAAAATATTCACTTTTGAATAAGCGATATTAGTGTTCAAAAGTAAAGCTTTCATATTCATTATGTATTCATTTATAATGTTAATAAAGACAAGAAAAACACCAAAAACACTCGTTCTTTCTATGGCAAACTTACCCTTTATTATTTCCACATCAAAATAGGCTCCTGACGCCATAAGTTTGGCTTTTCCCATATCATTATTAGTATGTTTCAGGGCTATATCAATTAACTTTGATTTTTCATTTAATGATTCATATTGTGATATCTCATCAGCCATTTTCTTTTTCCTCAGAATTTTCAGCTAAATATCTTTCCAATAATTCATACTTCTTTTGCGGAGAGAGGTTTATTATTTTCTTAACATTTTGAACAATTTCAGCCATAAACTCAAGGGGGATTTCAATATTGAAACATCCATCTTCATCAATATTATCAATTATCGTACACTTATCAGAGGGTAACTTCATTCCTAATGTTGGTCCTATTTGGTTAATAAGATGCCTGGGTAAAAGATACTTTGTAGAAAGTTTTACAGTATCAATCTCAGACCTTTTTAATTGTTTGTAACTCCGATATTTATCCTGCATCGGGTTCAACCAATTCTTAGGATTATCAGTTATTTGAAGGACAATATTATCTTCCTCTTCACATATAAGTAATCGAAAATATGTATGATTTGCCTTATAGGGGGAAAGGAGGCCCCAAAGGCTATCATCCTTAATCTTCTTATTCTCTTTTTCTTTTTTTTGTGGTGTCTTCATAATATTAAGCTATTGGTATTAGTGTATATATGACTAGAGATTCAAATAACAGTCTTTTTTGTAATTGAGTGTTATTCTATAGGATAGTTGATCATTATAGAATTTTTTTAATTGTTATAAGATATAGTCACCTATTTGTACTAACCCACTCAGGCTAATGATCAGCATCCCCTATCCATGATAGCATCAATTTATAGAAGATATTATGTCAAGAATGCATACATAAATCAAGTATGATTTAACATAATCTAATAGCGTTAGTAAATATTTTATACTTCTAATAAAAATAAATGATTTGGATAAATTACTATTTGATGAAATCCCAAATATATTAACGCGATCCCATTCCAAAGCTATAAAATAGACCAAATTTTCATTCTCTCATTGAGAAGTCTGATTCCTATCCCACATAACAGGAGAATTTGTATAGGGGAAGTTGTACCCAATTGATCCGGAAAGATGCAAGTTGACTTATCACGCCCTGTTTAGTATAGAAGTTAAATGAAATAATCAAATATTTTGGTGTTGGGGAATAACCTTATTCAGCTATTTTAACAGAATTCCTGGATTTATTGGTTTGTCACCCTTTCTAATCTCAAAGTGCAGGTGAGGGCCAGTTGTCCTGCCGCTATTCCCAGACAAAGCAATGACGCTTCCCCTTTTAATATCCTTTCCCTTTTGAACAAGGATTTTACTTAAATGACCATAGTAACTATAATAATTATGGGGATGTTTGATTATAACTAACAAACCATACCCCCCTTTACGACCGATGAAAAAGACCTTTCCTGATCTGGCTGCATATATCCTTGACCTCATTGGACAAGCAATATCTATTCCGCTATGAAACTGATTTCTATTGTTAAATGGATCTTTTCTACGTCCAAAATTTGACGTTCGTTTTCCTCTTTTTAATGGGAACTTAAATCCAACACCCATAAAGAGGGATTTCTCAAGATTTGATATTTTTGCACAGGGAATGAAAAGATGGCTCTTATTACCTTTGTTTATCCTATTTACATTATATATATATTTCTTATCTATTTTATACTTTCTCGCTATTTCATCAATTGATTCATTCCTTTTTGTCTTATATATAATACCCCGCATATTGGAAATATATATCTCCTTACCTGGGTAGATATCCATGGGTGATGAAAGAGCATTACAGGTAGCCAATGTATCAATATTAAGAGAAGTAGTGGACAATATCCTCCAAAAACTATCATATTTACGAACCTTATATTTATAAAACCTTAATTCTGGAAGAAGATTTGAATCCTTGTTGCTCTTTACTATATAAATTGATCTGCTTACATCATTTCTTAGCGCTTTAATCTTGGCATTCTGTATACTAATGCTTTTTAGTGTCTCTATATTTGGATAATTAGCATTTAACTTAGCATTGAAAGCGAGCAATAAGATATGAACAGCAATATATTTTACACAATATGGATGATATTTTTTCATTGAATAAGACTAAATACACCTATTTGAATATTTCATACAAAGAATCTACCATTTCTTATTAGATCGGATATTTCAGAACATTATTTAAGATTAAATTGAAATCATTTTACATTATCATAATTAGACAATTATAAAAATTGGATTTTAGTTACTTATTATTGTGAAATAAAAAATATTCTAACGGACATTCAAATTATTATGGACTTATTGGGAATCATATATTTAAATTATTAAAATGAATCTATAAAATATCGATAGTATCAAGAGTAAAGCTGATATGAACCCGATAAAACTAATTCCAAAATTCTAATCAGGAGTTGCATATGCCAGAGTTAGTCCTATACCACAAACCAGGATGCCCCTATTGCATTAAAGTAATCGACTTTTTGGAAAAAAAGGGTGTGAAGATTCCTTGGAAGAATATTACTGAAAGCGCAGAAATAATGGAGGAATTGATCTCACTTAGCGGAAAGAAGCAAGTCCCCTGTTTAATGATAGATGGAAAAGCGATGTTAGAATCTGATGATATTATCAAATGGATAGATGAACACTATCCAACCGATTAACATCATATTGGTGAGTGGCAAAGATCTAACACTTTGTTAAGTCTCAGCATAATTAATGGATGGAAATCAAGCAGCTTAATCGTTAAAAGCGCTTTTCAGCACTTATCCAAAGAAGATTTATCCTGATGAAGTAATTTAGATTTTTTCCATTAATCTATGATTCACTTCTATATTTAATTGATAAAATTTAATACACAAGAAAAATCTTATTATGAGTATTTGCAATAACACACTTATTATAATGATCAACTAGTATTAACAGGAAAAAAGGGAAGTCAACAGATGATGAAAAAGAAACACTATCCAATAATTTTATTTATTTTACTACATATTGGTCTTATGCAAACAGACGCTACAGCAAAGAGGAAGGCCAAATATGTATGGAAAGTAGCAACCCTCGCGCCTGACGGGATTGGATGGGCTAAATTTGCTAGAGATAAATTTTTAAAACTAATCGATGAAAGATCCAATGGTGAGGTTGCCATTGACATGTACTGGGGAGGGGTAATGGGTGATGATGAAGATTATATAGCTAAGATGCGAATTGGACAACTGCATGGAGCGGGTCTATCTGGCGCAGGAACTGTTATGGCCTGTCCCGAGATGGCAGTGCTGGAGCTTCCCTTTCTATTTAATGGTTATAATGAAGTAGATTATATTAGAGAAAAGTTAAGGACAAAAATCAGCAAGATTGTTGAGAAAAATGGATATAAGATGGCGCTCTGGGGTGACCAAGATTTTGACCAGATTTATTCATTGAAATATGAGATGAGAAATCCTGAGGACTTCAGGAATAGCAAATTTTTAACTTGGTATGGAGCCCTGGAGGTTGAGGTGCTAAAGGCGCTCGGATCGAGTCCGATTCATGTTAATGTGCCTGAAGTTGTGATATCTATGAGATCCGGATTATGTAATGTATCCATCTCCCCCGCCATCTGGTGGGTCGGTGCACAGCTTTATACAATAACGAAGTATGTAAATCCACTCCCCATAAGATATTCCCCTGCATTAGTTATTGTCACACAAAAAACCTGGAATAGCATACCATTGAAATACAAGAAGGAATTTGACGAATCAATAATTCAATTTGAAAAGGAGTTTTGTGAATACATTCGTGAGAGCAACAAAAAGTGCCTACAGGGAATGATCGATTATGGGGTAAAAAAGGTGGATATGACCTCAGATGAGATCGAAGTATTCAGGAAGAGGACTATCCCTCTCTGGTATAAGCTAGCTGGCAAGGAGTATCCAAAAGAGATATTAGAAGAGATTTTATATCATTTAAAGGAATGTAGAAAAAAAGCAAAATAATATATTTTATAAATTAAGTTAGCCTAGAGGAGTATTACATAACCGCTTAATCAACAATATTTACACACAATTTAAGTACATTATTAATCTAAATTGAAGGAATTATCACTTAACCCTGATAAAGTGAACCCAACCGCTTTTCTTATCTACGATCAGTAATGTCGCGTAACACCTTAAGTATTAGAACACATCCTCCTGTATTGATTAAAGGAATCTCAATTATATCATAATTTTTGTTATTGTGAGATGATTGCAACTCCCACCTTACATTTTCTCCATTAAGCACATCCTGATTCTTGCACCATGAACATACATCATCCCTATTATATAAGTATTTATAACATTTCACACCTTCATAAGGTCCAAAGTCTTTTTCGAGGATGGAATTAACATATTGAATATCATAATGCCGGTTTACGATGTAAATGCCGTCTGCAATCGATTCAATAATATTATATAAATTGCTCCTTTCAGCATGCAGGTCTTCTGTTCTATCCTGTACCATCTGTTCTAAGGTATATCTCTCTTTGCTCAATTCCTCCTCTGCCTTTTTAATTCGCAACATAACATTGATCTGAGCAATCAGTTCCGATTTATCAATTGGTTTTGATAAAAAGGCGTCTGCCCCTATATCCAGGGCCCTCACACGATCATTAGCTTCTGTTCTTAATCCTGTTAGCATAATTATTGGAATATTTTTAGTATTATCATCTTCTTTCAAGCCCTTACAGACTTCATAACCATTAATTCCCGGCATTTTTATATCCAAAAGTATTACATCAGGGAATTCCTTCCTCGCCATCTCAATTCCATCATATCCGGATTCAGCTGTAACGACTATGCTGTCAGGTATAAATTTTTCTAATAGGGTTGTGATGACTTTTAAATATTCAACATTATCATCTATGGCCAATATCTTGGGCATATTCATGACTATATACCTCCATGTACTATACTCCTGCTATGCAATTATACTCAATCAAAATAGGTTTACAGAAAAATTGCTATTCAAAATTAACCACATTATCTCCATAACCCATTTTAAATAGAGGACATAAAGATGTGTTAACTATAATCTGAAATATCAAAAATTCGCAATCTCAAGTGGATTGAGTATATTTCAGCATCAATCTACAATAATATAATTTAAATTTTTGTATTTAAATAAACATTAGAATAATAGATGAAAGAAAGTGAATAATTTTATCCTGTATTATGGTCATCAATGGCTTTGGTAAGATTAGAACTCTTTTCATTTAAAATAATATATAATTCATTGTGTTGATAATTGCAAATATTAATTTAATAAAATTGAGTTACCTAAGAAAAAAAGAGATATTCTATCTGCGTTAGTGCCCTTTTATCGATATTTCAGCATGATAGAATGCCCCATAAATTACGACTCAAATTGCAAATTACTCTCAGTGAGCATTGCTAATTGATACTTAACTAATAGGCTCAATCAACATTCAAATTTCTATAGATTCACTATAATTTCAACAAGCTGATCAGCGCCATTCTCCTCAAAATAGTATTCCTGACACTCCCTAATTCTGCGAGAATGGCTCTCAAATACTAATGGGACTGCTTCGAAAACAGCTTCTTTATTAAAATAGACTGCCTCCCAGAATTGGTTGTATCCCCCTCCGCATATAATAAAATCAATAGCATTGAAATAATCCACTTCCGGGAAAAGGCCATCAGTGTAATCAAAAGTATATATCATTTTATAATAATCTTTAAGGTATGAGTATTTTTCTTTAATTCTATCAAACTCATCTGTATCGGAATTAAACGAAAAGAGGCATACCTTCTCATCACCTGTAATATTTAGCCTTTCTAAGGCATCCCTCTTTGTTAATATCTCCTCCCTGTTTCTAATTACTATTGGATTGATTGAATCCATCTTAATGGCGCTCATAAAGGGTTCAATAGCCAAGACGCGATCATAGTGTGCTGGATTAAATATTAGCTCCTTATCGGGCAGATGCATTGAGAAAAAAACATCCGACACCTGATGGCATAGAAATATCTTCTTGCAAGGGAATTCACGAATGAAATGATAGGTAGTAAACCAGATCAGATCAAATAGCATAACGTCAGGATTAATCTCCATCATCGTCCGATAGAGAATTGATGTATGGCAATTTTTTTCTGAAAGGGCCTCCTCATCTTCAAGAGGAATCTCAATATGTCTGTAATAATCTGCAATAAATGGAGGGCTTGAGTTACTCAAAATTGTATATTCATCTGCAATCCCCCTCCTCTTAAGAGCATTGCCTATGGAGATGCCAATAACAACCCGCCCCCAACCGGTTAGTCCTGAGGTATAGTAGACGATCTTCATCAGTTAGCAGTGTGAATAGAATCTAAACAGGGATTGTCCATCGCCAGTATCCGGAAGAGTTTCCCAATTGGAACCTTGTATATCATCCATCGATATTAGCTTGTCATAATTATTACCGACATTAATAATATCATCGATAATATATATCTTTTCATTTAATATAGCAACAAAACGATAAGGATTATAAAACTCACCCTGGTCCGTATTGGGAAAGGTGCTTGCTTGATTCCCATAATTGCCGGTTAACGCTAGGGTATCTAAATCAAGCTGTAGAATCCTATATCCATCAGCGCCATAAAGATTAGCGACATAGGCATAGGGTGGCTTCACGATAACATCCCAGGGGGTATTAAGAATCGAGGTATTATTATATGTTGTAGTAACAATCTGATCCGAAGGATCATATCGGAATATTCTGGGACTTGGAGCTATAACACCAGTAGTTCCTGCTATATATAATATACCGTTTTCATCTACCGCCATGCCACTAATAGTCTGTATGGATTCCACTCCAAGAGTTATTGTAAGTCCGTCTGTATTGTTACCATCAAGATCAGATATTGCAAGATTGTTCCCATCTGAGAAATAAACAAGATTATTATTCCTATCAATTGCAATAGCCCTAACCGCACCGCTTACAGGGGGATCACAAGTTATACTTATTGAATTATCTCGCAAAATATTGTCCATCCTAATAACACGTTTATCAGTATTATCATCATCTGCGACATAAATTCGACCAATCGAATCAAGCTCAACATCATAAGGACGAATATCTAAAGCACTAAGAGGTGTCCAACCATTCCCCTCCATATCATCAACCTGCACTAATCGACCATTAGGGGGGTAGAGGCGATCAGGTATCACCAATTTGGTCTCATAAATGCTCATGTCAATTGTGAACGAGATCGATTCCCCAGCGGTTAGATCTACAACCTCGCTTCCTGACCATGATTTAACAGTTCCGACATCATCGGGATCAACATCAGCCATAAGAGAAAAGCTTCTCGAAGCTCCAGCAGTCACCTCAAGGGTAATAGCCCCTGATGAATAGCTTTGCTCAACATCAGCCATATCCGCACCAGTGATGGTAACCGTATAGGCTGTGATATTTGTGGATGCTCCCTGGGGATACTCGGGACTGATCGTAACACTAGAGGTTGTCGGCGCAGGTTCTGTCTCATAACGAGTCATTGCTATTGAAACGGTAACATTCATTCCGCCTGCTAAATCCTGCTGCGCTGAACCTGAGTAATAGGCCTCACTTGATGTTTCTGCCAATACCTGGAATTGCCTCGCTGAGCCTGAGGGAACCTCAAGGGTTAAGATTCCAGTTTCCACAGGTATAGTGGTCTGAATTGTGTTCATTCCTGATCCAGATATGGTTATAGCGATCCCTGTAATATCGTCAGGTGGATCAGCGAATGCTTTGGTATTGAAAAGCGGAATAGAAGAAAGCACCCTGTTCAAAATCGAAGAGATTAAACTGCCATGCCCCTTTAGTCCAACATCAATGGTTACAATTGTACACTCCTCATTGTTTGTTGTACATGAAGAACCTAGGTATATTAAAACGCATAAAATAATTACAAGTATAGAGATAAAAGCCCTGAAACGCATCAACATCTCCTTTCCTATTTCAACAGCATTATTGATATACATTAGATTAGCAATAACAGTATATGAATAATAATTATGAGTCAATTACAAAATTATATTTCCAAAAGGAGTCTTAAAATTATACCAAACTATTCAGAGGGTTATAGATAGTGGTTTATAAGAATACTATTAAAGATACAGAGTAAGAATATCAGGAGATAAAAAAATTAATAATTGACATCCCCCCAAATAGCAATCACTATTTAACGTCAGCCTAAATTATACATATACCAATCAACATAAAGGAGGAAAAAATTGAAAAAGAGTCTGATTATAACAGTTCTTTTTGCAACTTTATTCTTTACAGATAAGGCCTTTACGAAAATCCTTGTTGTATCCATAAAGGGAGATGTTGCCTATAAAAAAGGCAGGCAATGGAAATCCTTAAAAAAAGGGCAGAGACTATCGGAAGGGACAAAGATAAGCACAGGTGTCAGGTCCTCTGCTATTATAAAAATTGACGATAATACCTTAAAAGTGAAACAACTGACAATGATGAAAATATACAGGAATACTAAAACAGCAAAGAGCAGATATACCCACCTAGGTCTGAAGCGTGGAAGCCTGAATGCCAGAATCAAGAGGATAGGACGATTGAAAACCAGCTTCAAGATAACCACCCCTGTCGCAACTTCAAGCGTAAGGGGCACTGAAGAAGTCGTATCCTATGGACCAAAAACTGGCATGACAATAAAGGTGATTGAGGGCTCTGTTCAGGGAGAAAATTTATATGGGATAAATAATACCATTAAGGGTAGATATACTTTCCGTTTAAGACCGGACGAGTCAAGGCCAGAAAATCTGCTTTGCGATGTTAGAGATGCTTCTATAATATCCCTCTATAATGATATTACCAAGGATGAGAGGGGCTTTCATGAACTCTATGGAGAGGAGATAGTAGACAACTCAGAGAGCGCTGTTGGGCATCTATCCAACGTTGGTTACTATAGCTCTTTCACAAGCGGCAATGCTAACGTTAGTGTTTCACTCCAATGGCCGGATGAGAAGGTAAAATGATGAAATATAGCTTAATTATTATCTGCGTTCTATTTATGCCGATAAATCTATTCTCACAAGATATGAATAATATCATCTTCATTAATGATGTTGCGGACAAGGAAGCGGCAACCTTTGGGGATGCCGTAAAATTTTTTATTTTGACAATGGGCAGAAAGTCCAGGTCTTATGAAAAAAATATAAAATATCTGCACGCCAAGGGAATTGTCGAGAGCGTTAACAAAGAGACAAACACACCCTTAAGAAGGGGCACTCTATCTCTGATGATTGCAAAATATCTAAATTTAAGGGATTCCCTATTGTTTATGATCTTTGAGATAGAGAGGTATGCATTCAAGGCATGTGTAGCCAACGGTATAATGGACTATCTTTGCAGTGAATGGGATATAATCAGCGGAGGCGAGTTGATAGAGATAATGACCAATGTGTCTGAACGGCAAGGAGTAGAGCATTGAAAAGGTTAATAGCACTTTATACGATTCCTTACTTAATACTAATGTTAGCCTCATCTCTAATAGGTAGTGATATAAAAGAAACCGATGATATGTTTTATCCAGCTTTCCTGAATGATAAGGATATGATTATACCAAAGGCTGAGAAAAAGCCCTTCACATTTAGTTATGGTGGATGGTTAATGCCAATAGTCATTGATGAGAGGAATGGTGACGGCAAAAACGAGTTACTCTCATCAATAACAATAGGGAAATTATGGGTAAAGTCATGGTTATGGGAAAGAAGCGCCATCTATCTTCGTGTAAAAGATGTATACACAGGAATACTAAGGGAGAAGAATATTGATATCGATAACAGCGATAATCTTTTTGACCTCGATGTTGGTTACTGGAGTATCTCCAATTCAAACAACACACTTAAATTATACATCGGAAGAAAATTCTTCATAATCGGAACCGGCCTCATATTTAATGGCAGAGGGGATGGCTGTCAATTTGATCTCAACTCGAAATATGTAGACTTTAGACTAATCGGGGTCTATTCAGGATATTTAAAAAAGGACAACAATCCCTACAACCTTAGCGATAAGGATATCTCAGATGGCTCAAAAAGAATCTTTACCGGCGGCACCATATCAAAGATTATCTATAATCAGAAAGTATATCTCTTTGGCCTAGCACAAATAGATAAGGGTAAAGATTCAGCAGGTATAAAAAGTAAATATAATTCTGAATACTATGGCCTTGGTTTTACAGGAGTTTTCCAAAATGCCTACTATTTTGGAGAATTTATTCATGAGAGAGGTAAGAGCTATCTATCCGATCCAGATCCAATAACCGGCCTTTATGAAAAGCAAAATATTTACGCCTTCGCTGCAGTTTTTGGCCTTCAATACTATCTAAACCTCTCTTATAATCCTGTGTTGTTGCTAAATTATGCCTATGCTTCTAGCGACAAAAACAGGATCAATTACCAATCTCCATCAGGAAATGAGTCCGGCAAGGATAACGGCTTCATTTATTTTGGCACATATGTTGGAGGGTACGCTTTAAGGCCCCTGCTGTCGAATATCCATGTTATGAGATGCGGTCTCTCAATATTGCCATTTTATAACTCAAAACGACAATTTTTAAAAAGAATGAATCTGATCATAAAACATTCCTATTATTATAAAAATGATTCCAATTCAGGAATCAACTCCGGCGAGGCCTTATTGAACAGCAGGGATATTGGGCATGGTGATGATGTTATGCTAAGATGGAAAATCTTTTATGACCTTTCCGCTTATGTAAATTATGCCATTTTTATCCCAGGCAACGCTTATCCCTCATCTGAAGAGAACAGATATTTTTTCATGGGGGGACTGATTATCAGCTTTTAATATCGTATAACGTATCTTAATAGTTTGTGCCTATTCTACAACAAAAAAACATTAACCAATATCTTCCAGAGTAGTTTTATTGTTCACACGGGGTATCATAATGAAAAGAAGAAAGCAGAAAATAATCGATAAACAGTTTCAGTTAAAGCTTACTTTTTCAATTATCGGTATTGTTTTTACAATCATAGGATTAATAATTACAATAATTGGAACTAATTTTCTATTCAACAATCAAAAACTTATCAAGGTTGTGGAGAAACAGAAGGAAATCATTATTACTCAGGATAATATTGTAAAGTCCATATTACTTTATTCATTTAACAATAAAAAGGAATTTAAAAAGGATCCAGCCTACAATAAAATAACTAATGATCATAAGACCAGCATCACTGAAATGGATAGCAATATTGTTAAGTTAGAAAAAATAATCAATGCAAATAATATTGTTCTGATATACGCTATAGTTCTTTTTATTATTCTGATTATTATTTTATACTTTTCTTTAATCGCCTCAACTCATACGATCTCAGGCCCTATACAGGTAATGTCAAAATATATCCAGGAAATCATTGATGGCAAATTTCCAATAATCAGGCCACTAAGGAAGAGGGATAATTTAAATGAATTTTATGATCTTTTTACAAAGATGGTAAAAACACTCTCTGAAAGATATAATAATGACGACCAGACAGATATAAAGAAATGAAATCGGAGATCAAAAATATGCATTATCTGCTAATCTAAGAACTTGTCAATATATTAGGCAGTAAGATTTAATAACAAGCTATTCACATAATTTCATTCATGCCAAAGGACCTTTTCATTTGATCGCATTATCAATGGTATTTTTCCCAACTTCATTAAATGCAACGTCAAAGGTCATGAAAAGTACTATCAATAGGGATACAGGGAAGGCGAAAATATAACCCCTCCCAGCCAAAACTAACCATATGGGCATATTTATTTATGATATCGATTTTTTCAAATGCCAAAATTTAAGATTATATCTAGCCTAAAACCATCAGGTGATCAAGGAGAAGCAATAAGACTCCTATCTCAGGGGATCAGATCCGAAATGAAATCCCAGACACTACTAGGGGTAACTGGATCTGGCAAAACTTATACAATGGCAAAGATTATTGAAGAGGTACAAAAACCCACCCTGGTGCTAACTCACAATAAGACATTAGCCGCGCAACTGTATAGAGAATTTAAAGAATTTTATCCGAATAACGCGGTTGAATACTTCGTCTCCTACTACGATTATTATCAACCTGAGGCCTACGTCGCATCACAGGACCTATACATTGAGAAGGATTCTTCTATTAACGATGAGATAGATAGACTACGCTTACGCGCAACATCAGCCATATTGGACAGAGAGGATGTAATCGTAGTATCATCAGTCTCATGTATATATGGTCTGGGTACGCCCGGGGATTTTGAGAGAATGACGATTATTGTTCATGTTGGAGATAACATGGATAGGGACGAACTGCTTAGAAGGCTCGTCTCAATCTACTATGAAAGAAACGATATATCCTTTACCAGAGGAAATTTTAGGGTAAGGGGGGACGTAATCGAGGTTTTCCCTGCCTATCTCCAAGAGGCCTTAAGGATTGAATTATTTGGCGACGAGATCGAGAATATCAGAAGGATTGAACCGCTTACTGGCAAAATTCTGGAGGAAGTCGAGAGTGCATATATTTATCCTGCAAAGCATTTTGTTGTATATGAGAGGTCAATGGATGATATTATTAAATCAATAGGGCACGAATTGAAGGGAAGGTTAGAAGAGCTGAGAAGAGAGGAGAAATTAGTGGAAGCGCAAAGGCTTGAGAGTAGAACCAATTATGATATGGAGATGCTTCTCGAAATGGGATATTGCACAGGGATTGAGAATTATTCAAGGATAATAACAGGGAGAGAGCCTGGCGAGCGTCCCGGATGCCTCCTTGACTATTTTAAGGGCAATTATTTGATGTTTATCGATGAGTCACATGTTACTATACCCCAGATTAGGGGCATGTATCATGGGGATAGATCAAGAAAATTAAGCCTAGTTGAGCATGGGTTTAGGCTACCTTCAGCCCTGGATAACCGCCCACTATATTTTGACGAATTTGAAGAGATGATTGATCAGATTATTTTTGTTTCAGCTACTCCTGCAGAGTATGAGATAGAGGAAAGCATGCAGATTGTAGAGCAGATAATAAGGCCTACCGGGCTTCTGGATCCGAATATTGAGATTAGGACCGCAAAGAATCAGATTGACAATCTGATAGAGGAGATCAATAAAAGGGCTAATAACAATGAACGCATTCTTGTAACCACATTAACAAAAAAAATGGCTGAAGATCTCGTGGAATATCTGACTAAGGCTGGCATAAGGGCTGAATATCTTCATTCTGAGATTGAAACCATTGAAAGAGTAGAATTGATTACAGATCTCAGAAGGGGAGTATTTGACTGCCTTGTCGGGATTAACCTCTTGAGGGAGGGCCTTGATATTCCGGAGGTTTCACTCGTCGCTATACTCGACGCTGATAAGGAGGGTTTTTTAAGATCTGAAAGATCACTAATACAGACCGCTGGAAGGGCTGCAAGAAATATTAACGGTTTGGTAATAATGTATGCTGATCAAACAACTGAATCCATGAAAAAAACAATAATGGAGACAAATAGGAGAAGGATGATTCAGCATAAATACAATATCGACCACAATATTACACCAAGATCCATTACCAAGAGTATTGTGGATATTATCAACAGGGAATATAAGAGCGACGATAAATACATAGACTATGTGGCAAAATATAGGAATCAATTTAGAAGCAACAGCGTATCTTCACTTAAAAAGCTGAGTGAAAATCTCAAGAAAGAGATGCTAAGGGCTGCTGAGGAACTTGAATTTGAAAAAGCTTCAGTGCTAAGGGATCAGATGATTGAGACAGATAAAAAGATAAAACTTCTAGCCAGGAGCTAAACACTTGAATATAGATCAGCTATATAAAGAAATTAAACCTCTAATTATTTTAGCGTTAAAGGAGGATATTGGGAATGGGGATATCACCTCTTGCGCCATTTTTCAGAGAAGGGATATCTCTACAGCAATAATATATGCAAAAGAGGATAGCATCTTCTGTGGCGGAGAGGTAGTGAATTGCGTATATAATGAAATAGATCCTAACCTGAAGATATCAATTCAAATAAAGGATGGTTCGCTGATATCTAAAGATGAAATGGCAATAGAAATTGATGGCAATACCAAAAGCATACTCATGGGAGAACGATTGGCATTGAATTTTATTGGAAGGATGTCTGGGATTGCCACTAAAGTGCATCGTGTCTGCAAGACCTTAGAGGGAACCGACGTAAAACTTTTTGACACGCGGAAGACACTTCCAGGCTTTAGATTGCTGGATAAGTATTCCGTTAAAATGGGAGGCGGGCATAACCACAGATTAGGCCTCTATGATATGGTCATGATAAAGGACAATCATATTAAGGCGGCTGGCAGCATACAGGAGGCTGTAAATCGGGTCAGGGCTGCTCATGGTAATAAATATAAAATTGAAGTGGAGAGTAAAACCCTCATGGAGGTGGAGGAAGCGGTTGAATCAGGCGTGGATGTTATTATGCTTGACAATATGAATCCTGAGCTGATGCAAAGATCTATTGAGTTAATAGATGGAAGGTCCAAAATTGAAATCTCAGGGAATATTGATGAAGTGAAGATTAGGAAGATTAGGAATCTTAAGATTGATTATATCTCTATGGGTGCGCTGACTCACTCTGTCAGGTCAATGGACTATTCAATGAAATTTCTATGACATTTAGAATTGATATATTGTTTTAATAATTCTATCAAGTGAAAGTTATCAAACCATTCCATTAACCTAAGATGCCCAATATGGCCTTTTTCAACCCTTCTTCACATCAATTGATATATCTATAAACCAGTCATAATGCAATATCTTTCTAATATCATATTTATCAGAGGAGGGGCTGATATTATTGTTTGAGAATACATTAAAAAACATAAAAAGACGCTGGGAATGCGAAGGAGGATATCGCGAACTATTGACAATGGCCATTCCCCTAATCCTAACAACTAGCATGTGGTCTATTCAGCATTTCGTGGACAGGATGTTCCTTACATGGTATTCCCCGGAAGCAATAGCTGCGGCAATGCCTGCGGGTATTCTAAATTTTACGATCATAAGCTTGTTTATGGGAACAGCATCATATGTCAACACATTCGTTGCACAATACTATGGAGCAACGATATATGACAAAATTGGCCCGATTATCTGGCAGGGTCTCTACATTGCTATTATTGGAGGGATAATACATCTGCTCCTGATCCCCTTTGCAGGCACATTCTTTAACCTTATCGGACATCAACAGGAGGTACAGCGACTTGAGATAATCTACTTTCAGGTACTCTGTCTTGGAGCAACCCCTCTCATTGCATCATCTGTTATGGCAGGCTTTTTCTCCGGGCGCGGGAAAACTTGGATAATAATGTGGATAAATATCATTGCCACATGCATCAATATTTGTCTAAACTATTGCCTCATATTTGGAAAACTATTTTTTCCCGAACTAGGCGTAAAGGGGGCTGCCATTGCAACAGTACTCTCCTCATGTTTCAGTTTTTTATCATACATCATTCTACTCTGCAGGAAATCGCATAACATGCGATACCATACACTTAAGGGATGGATGTTTAACAAAATTTTATTTAGGCGATTGATACATTTCGGCCTTCCTAATGGTATTCAATTTTTTCTGGACATTGCCGGATTTTCCGCTTTTATCCTTCTAATTGGACGCCTAGGAACCACCCCTCTCGCTGCTACAAACATTGCCTTCAACATCAACACCTTAGCCTTTATGCCGATGCTGGGCTTTGGCATAACAGTCTCAATCCTTGTGGGACAATACCTAGGCAAGAAGAATCCGCTCCTTGCTGAACGCAGCGCCTATTCAGGACTGCACTTCACATTCTTATATATGCTTTGCATAGCCTTGGCTTATGTTATTGTGCCAGAGATATTCATTTCCCCCTTTGCCTCACAGGCAGATCCCAATAGATTTGAGCCCATTAGAAAGATTACACTGATCCTACTTCGCTTTCTGGCAATCTTTTCTATATTTGATACGCTGAATATCATCTTTGCTTCCGCGATTAAGGGAGCGGGCGACACGCGTTTTGTTATGTATATGATTGTTATCATCTCCTCAACAGTGTTGATTATCCCAAGCTACATCGCTATGACATACTTTGATGCAGGTATTTATGCTGCATGGACAATTGCGTCGCTCTATGCGATAATCCTAGGATTTGCATTTATGTTTCGCTTTTTAGGAGGCAAGTGGAAATCCATGCGAGTTATTGAAGAAAATCTGATTACCTCTCAAGAGATATTACCTGAAAATTAAAATTTTCATATATCAAAGATTTGATACTCAATAGCGAATAATCCATCTTTACCCTTAATAACAGGAGAGTCCTCATTCTATTTTTGATTGCAGCAATATAAACCTATGTTATAATTATGTATAATGAATAAACATCTTGAAATTAGAATACAAGGCATTGTTCAGGGAGTTGGATTTCGGCCGTTCATTTACCGAATAGCCTATGAGAACAATATTAATGGATATGTGAGAAATGATACTGAAGGAGTGCTAATACATGCTGAAGGCTCAAATGATCAAATTAACGCCTTTATCAATGAGATCAGGGAAGCCCCTCCGCCACTATCCTCTATACAGAGTATTTCAATAGTTGAAAGGGATAGAGAGGGATATGAAAATTTTCGAATTACAAAAAGTGAAACATCGAATAAACGCTTAACTTTCCTGCCTCCAGATACTACAGTGTGCAGTGAATGCCTTATGGAATTTTCTTTCATCAAGGATAGGAGGTACAAATATCCATTTATCACTTGTACAAACTGTGGGCCGCGATTTAGTATTATTGCTGACATTCCCTACGACAGAAGAAACACATCAATGGATAAGTTTACAATGTGTTCTATCTGTCAGAAGGAATACGATGATCCATCGGACAGAAGGTTTCATACTCAGCCAAATGCATGCCCGGCATGCGGACCACATGTTTCACTATATAAGAGTGACGGTTCCCTTATTGCTGATACCTTGGATTCAGTAGTTTCTATAACCTTAAAACATATATCTGACAGCAAGATCATTGCTATTAAGGGAGTTGGAGGATTTCTGATTGCTGTTGATGCGACGAATGATAAGGCTGTTTTAGAACTGAGGAATCGGAAATCAAGGCCCTTCAAGCCCTTTGCGATGATGACTGGAGGGATAGAAAAAGCCGAGGAGTTTCTCTACATCTCCCCTATTGAAAAGAGCCTGCTTCTTTCAAAGGAGAGGCCTATTGTAATACTAAAGGAGAAGATGCCTTATGTCAGCAGGCATATAGCGCCATTTGTATCATTTCATGGATTGATGCTTCCCTATATGCCCTTCCATCATTTATTATTTTCCCATAACAGGGATATGGTTCTTGTTATGACAAGCGGGAATGTATCTGATGAGCCAATAATAAGTAAAGATGATGATGCATTCAAAGATCTTAGCAAGATAGCCGATTACATAGTAATATTTAACAGAGAGATCGTAGCTCACAGCGATGATAGCGTTTTATTTGTTGAGGATGATAATCAGTGCTTCATCCGTAGATCAAGAGGTTTTGTGCCTGTTCCCATCCATACAACCAAAACTGACTACCACATCCTCGCCACAGGCGGGGATCTGAAGAACTGCTTTGCTCTTACAAAGGATGATGTAATAATCCTAAGCCAGTTTCTTGGAGACCTGGCAACCCCTTCAGGCAATGAGTTATATAGGAAAACAATATCACATTTTATGAAAACATATGATTTTTCACCCGAGGTTGTTGTATCGGATCTACATCCAAGCTATTTTACCCGCCTTTTCGCTGATGAGCTTGAGGGAATAGGGCTTAAAGGAATAAAGGCGCAGCATCACCATGCTCATATCGCTTCTGTAATTGAAGATAGAGAATTAGAGGGTAGAGTAATTGGCCTCTCCTTTGACGGCACAGGTTTTGGTGTTGATGGCACCCTTTGGGGAAGCGAATTTCTAATAGCAGACAAATCAAATTTTGAAAGAATAGCGCACTTCTCTTATTTCCCACTGCCAGGAGGGGAAAGCGCTATTAAGGATGTTTGGAAAATCGGCATATCAATGCTCTATAAGTGTTATGGTTCAAATATTCCTATTATGAATGATATTCCTCTGACCCAGATTATTTTAGAAATAATCGATAAGGGGATAAACTCACCTTTAACGTGCAGTATTGGTAGAATATTTGATGGAATATCGAGCATACTAGGATTATCCAGAAGCATCAGCACTGAAGCAGAAGCAGCAATGCTACTAGAGGAGGCAGCGATAAAGGGGATAGGGAATAGCATTTCACCGCTTGATATTCCAATCAGAAGGGATAAAACTCTAATATTGCAGACTGAATCCCTTACAGAGTATATAATTACTCTTTTGAACGAAGGAAGGGAAAAAGAAGATATTGCCTACGCCTTTCATCATTCAATTGCATTAGCCACTGCAAAGGTTGCTGATATTATTAGAGAAGAACATGGGATAGAGAGGATTGCGTTGAGTGGAGGTGTATTTCAAAACAGACTTCTGCTTAAGCTAATTTTAAGAGAGCTTAGGAGAAAAGAATTTGACATCTACTATCCCAAGAGAGTACCCTTTAACGATGGATGCATTGCTCTAGGGCAATTGGCGATTGCTAAGGAGCTTTTAAAACATGAATAAAGAGGCAATCAAAAAGCTTGCTTTACAATTTCAAAACCTCGACCTACCGGAGACTGTTCGTATTATGGAGGTGTGCGGCACTCACACCACGGAATTTTTTCGGACAGGCGTACGGGATATTTTACCTGACCAACTTCGATTAGTTGATGGGCCTGGTTGTCCTGTATGCGTAACCTCGAATGAATATTTAGATAGAGCTATTGAAATTGGCAAAAGGCATAATGCCATAATAGCTACCTTTGGGGACATGATAAAAGTCCCCTCCTCTTACAGTTCATTGGGTAAGGAAAAGTCCAATGGTATGGATGTTGAAGTTGTCTATTCACCCCTTGACGCAGTAAGAATAGCTGAGAGTTATCCAGACAGAGAGGTAGTATTTATCAGCGTAGGATTTGAGACTACATCACCCTCTGAGGCTGTAACAGTTCTTGAAGCACGCAAAAGGAATGCCAAAAATTTTTCTCTCCTTACAGGCAACAAACTTACACCGCCTGCTGTTAAGGCTCTATTGGATTCAGAGGATGTAAATATTGACGGATTTATTTTACCAGGACATGTTAGCGCAATCATTGGAGTGGATGGCTGGAGATTTATATCCAATGAATACAAAAAGCCCTGTGTGATATCAGGATTCGAAAATCATGACCTGATGAGGGGGAGCCTGATTCTCTTGAATCTAATAAAGACTGGAAGGTTTGAAATTATAAATGCTTACACACGCGTTGTAAAGGAGGAGGGCAATCGAAAGGCGCAGGAGATAATGTATCATGTTTTTGAAAAGTGCCATTCACACTGGCGAGGCATTGGCATTATACCAGAGAGCGGGCTCTCTTTAAGAGAAAAGTTTTCAGAATTTAATGCCATCAAGAAGTTTCCGGTCTCTCTGCCACCAACAAAAGAGCCAACCGGCTGCAAATGCGGAGAACTTCTCAGGGGTCTCATTACTCCTGATGAATGTTCACTCTTCGCAAAGACATGCACCCCGGAACACCCTATTGGTCCGTGCATGGTCTCAACAGAGGGGCCATGCGCTGCCTTTTATAAATATAGGAGGCATTGATGTCGGAAAAGATATTAACAGGACACGGCAGCGGTGGAATGCTCATGAACGAGATGATTGAGACTATAATCAAAAAGACGCTAGGACCCGATTCTGTACAGCTTGATGATTCAGCAATCTTGTCCATTGGCAATGAAAGGCTTGCCTTCACAACCGATACCTTTACTGTTACACCCATATTCTTCCCTGGTGGCGATATCGGTAAATTATCAGTAAATGGAACTGTAAATGATATTGCAGTAATGGGAGCAAAACCATTATTTCTATCCTGCGGTCTGGTAATAGAAGAAGGTTTTAATATTGACACGCTCAAGAGAATATTAGCGTCAATGAAGCTGGCCGCTGATTACGCTGGAATAAAAATAGTAACCGGCGACACAAAGGTTGTAGAGAAAGGCGGCGCTGATAAAATTTTTATAAATACCTCCGGTATCGGCATAATGCAGAAAAATGTTCAGCGAATTCCTATAGAAAGTGGAGATAAAATAATCATAAACGGACACATTGGCGATCATGGAATTTCCGTAATGGCTGAGAGGAATAAGCTCTCCTTTTCAAAGGGTTTATGCTCAGATTGTTCACCCCTTAATCATTTAATTGATAGAATAACTGAATCATATCCTAAAAGCATAAAATTCATGCGGGACGCGACACGGGGCGGAGTAGCATCAGTGTTAAATGAAATCGTAAAGAATAGCAATCTCGGAGCTAAATTATTTGAAGATGATTTGCCAATTAGAGACGAGGTAATTGGGGTATGCGAATTATTAGGAATAGATCCATTGTATGTTGCCAATGAGGGGAAGGTTCTCCTGATTGTTAGAGAAGACGACGCCAGTCAAATTGTGGATATCATGAGAGATGTTAAGGAAGGATGCGATGCTAAGATCATTGGCGTTATAGCTGAAGAGCATGCCGGCAAGGCTTACATTGAGACAACGATCGGAGGGAAAAGAATTTTACCGCTTTTAATTGAAGAACAATTACCCAGAATATGTTGATAAAGCCTAGCTAAGCAATAGATATTCAATTTGCCCTAGCATATAAATATTGATTTTTAGTCGTATTCCAGATTGCGTTCATCAAAGAAACAATTCAACAGATTTTAATCTTAACAGGAAGACATGGAGATGTGCCTAGCAATTCCAATGAGAATTATTAAGATTGACGGAGAGATGGCAATAGCTGAAGCCAAAGGTGTGGAAACGATGGTTAACACCTCTCTTGTTCCAGATTTAAAACTGAATGATAGGGTTATTATTCACGCTGGTTTTGTAATCGAAAGGTTAGATGCTGAAGAGGCAGACGAAATAGAAAAAATTTGGGAAGAGTATGAGGAATTATTAAAGGAATAAGCGACATTCCAAAAAGTACTCAATCTTGGAAAAGATATTTTAATCAATTCCAGACTATATGTAGTTGAGGGGGGGGGAGATATGCGAATTCCAATTAGATTTTTGATGAGCAGGGATGATTTCTACCATCAGCGAGGATATTGGGTAGTGATACATGCCCTAAGGGAAGCCGGCATGGAGGTTATCCATGGTGGTATCCAAATACCAAGGGAGATAGTAGCAACAGCCATCCAGGAGGATGTCGATATTATTGGATATCGCATCATGCAGGGATCTCCTAAAGTGTTAGTTCCATCCCTATTTGAAAAGATGAGAGAGGGAGGAATTGATAATATACCGGTTGTAATTGGGGGTATTATTCCAGAAAAAGATGAGCTTCTAATTAAGCACTTGGGGATTAGAGGGGTATTCCATCCCTTTACACCATTGGAGACAATCGTGAAGGATATCCAA
This sequence comes from Spirochaetota bacterium, assembly GCA_034190085.1. Taxonomy (NCBI): domain Bacteria; kingdom Pseudomonadati; phylum Spirochaetota; species Spirochaetota bacterium. The sequence continues at coordinate 111,040 of JAXHTS010000052.1, read as the reverse complement.
AATATCATAGAGGATCTCTCCACAGTAAAGCCTTTAAGTTGAATAATCTCTCAAAGAGATGTTCCAATGAGTACTGCCACACTCCATCAACCCATCAATACGAATTCTTCCGCACACTCACATTTACTTATAATAGTGATGAAAATTATTCACACTTCTGAATTTCACTCTCATTTTATGGGAATATTGAGATCATCAATTTAGGTTTATTTCCTTGACATATACACCAATGCTTGTTGAAGTTAATCCTGCTAATAACACCTATCTAATTAAATGCTTCCACTAATATATTCTTTTTTATTTTATTACATCACAGCGAATTTAATAGCAAAAAGTAAAATATATCTCGTTTCTATTATAATTTGGGAGGTTAATTATATGAGTACGGAGAAGGTTAGCCGTTTCATCGTGGGAACTAGTTACGAAGAGATTCCTGAAGCTGCAATAAAGGATGCTAAAAAGGCAATACTCGATTGTATTGGGGTCACCCTGGCTGGCAGCAAAGAGGCAGGTGGTAGGATAATTACAGAATATGTGAGGGAAGAAGAGGGAAAAACTGAAGCCGGTGTTTTTGGTGGCGGTTTCAAGGCCCTTGCTTCACAAGCAGCCTGGGCCAATGGTACTATGGCTCATGCCCTTGATTATGATGACTATTCGATCTATATTATTGGTCACCCAACCGTTGCAATCTTGCCTACAGCATTGGCCATAGGAGAGAAATATCATCTCTCCGGAAAAGATGTGCTCTTATCCTACATAATTGGCTTTGAAACTGGAGCAAAGGTTGGTCCGGCATGTGCGACACACTATCTTGTAGGATGGCACACAACTTCCACAATCGGAAGCATCTCTACAGCAGCAGCCGCTGCTAAAATGTTAAACCTTAATATTCAGGAGACTAAGATGTCCCTGGGGATTGCGGCCTCTCTCGCTAGTGGTGTAAAGGAAAATTTTGGAACCATGACTAAACCCTTTCACGCTGGGAATGCGTCAAGGAATGGTATAGTTGCAGCTTCATTGGCAAAAAAGGGCTTTACTGCCAATGACAGCATCTTAGAGACTCCACAAGGCTTCTGTAGGGTTTTTGCTGGCGGAGCTGATATTGAGATTGAAAAAATCGGAGAAGGATTGGGAGAGCGTTATGACATAATTGATGGCATTGTCATAAAACCCTGGCCATCCTGCGGAGGGACTCACACTAGTATCGAAGCTGCATTGCATTTAAGGGAAAAACATGGCATTAAGGCTAGCGATGTCGAGGAAGTTGAATTTATAACCCTTCCTGGATTATCCACCGCAACTATTCACTCACGCCCCAAAAAAGGGTTGGAAGGGAAGTTCAGCAACGAATACTGCATAGCCAGAGCGCTTCTCGATGGCGAAGTAACACTGAGTCATTTTACCGATGAAAAGGTGATGCAGAAAGAAGCTCAGGCTCTAATACCAAAAGTGAAAAATGTTCACCTCTCTGAGGAATCAGTGGATCTTTCAACACCCTTTGCCTCGGAGGTTGTAATAAAACTAAAGGATGGCAGGGTTGTCTCTCAAAAGGTTGATTACCCTAAGGGAGAAGCGCATAATCCTCTCAGTTGGGAAAATATAAGTGCCAAATTCAGAGATTGCGCTCTCTCAACCCTATCTCAAAGGGATGTAGAGACATGCCTTGATATGATTTCAAACCTTGAGTCAATTGATGATATTTCTAATTTGACGGAAATACTAACCTTTGGGAGCAAATAAAAACAATATGCTGGAAGGTGAATTTGTGCCTTCTAATTCAAGGTAGGGGGATGAGATTATGAACTTTCAATTTTCAAAAAATGAAGAGGACTTCCGAAAAGAAATTCAGGAATTCCTTAAACAGGAACTACCCGATGGATGGGGAGGTCTTGAGGAGTCAGTTCAAGCTCCAGAAGGATGGGAGTTCTATAAAAACTTCATGAAAAAACTTGGTGCTAAGGGTTGGCTTACAATGTCATGGCCCAAGGAATATGGTGGCATGTCGGCCACACCTATGGAACAACTAGTATTTATGGAGGAGATGGCCTATCATAACGCGCCGGCAATGAGTATTGCCACCACTTGGGTAGGGCCCACAATTTTACTCTATGGGTCTGAAGAGCAAAAAAATAGGTACCTACCAGGCATCTCAAAGGGAGAAATCGAAATCTGCTTGGGTTACAGTGAACCAAACGCAGGCTCTGATTTGGCAAGCCTTCAAACCCGAGCTGTAAGGGACGGTGATCATTATATTGTTAATGGTCAGAAGGTCTGGACAAGCCTTGCTCACAAATCAGATTACTGCTGGCTCGCCGCTAGGACTGATCCTAATGTATCTAAACATAAGGGTATTAGCATGTTCATTGTAGATATTAATACTCCAGGAATCACAATACGCCCGCTGATCGATATCCGGGGCTTTCATACATTTAATGAAGTATTCTTTGATGATGTAAAAGTGCCCGCTGACTGTTTAGTGGGTGGAGAGAACAATGGATGGTACATACTTGCCACTGCCCTAGATCTTGAAAGAACATCCTTTGGCGGAGGGATAAATATCACGGCCGACTCTCAGCATATTTTAGAAGATCTGCTAACCTATGTTAAGGAGACAAAACGAAATGGCGAACCTTTATCAAAGGATCCCCTAATCCAACACAAACTGGCACAGTGTGCTGTGGAGATTGAGGTGAGTCGTCTCCTGGCCTATAGGCTAAGTTGTATGGCAAATGAAAACATAGTCGCTAATCATGAAGCATCTGTTTCCAAGCTTTTTGGCAGCGAGATGTCCCAACGCATAGCGAAGATTGGGATGGAGATACTCGGATTATATGGCCCATTAGAATTGCCCTCAAAATGGACTCCTTTAGAGGGCAAAATTCAACAATTGTATCTTTGGACATTAGCTAATGCTATTGGAGCCGGCACCTCAGAGATTCAACGAAACATCATTGCATTGAGGGGATTGAATTTGCCTCGAAAATGAATTTATTCAAACATTAGTTAGAATAAAAGGAGAAAAAATGATATGAATATGAGTCTCACAGAAGAACAGGAAATGCTTAAGAATACTGCTAAAAACTTTTTGGAAAATGAATGCCCCATGTCAATAGTTAGGGATATGAGGGATGATGAGTGGGGCTACCAAACAGAGCTATGGCAAAAGATGGCAGATTTGGGATGGATGGGTTTAGTGATTCCAGAAGAATATGGAGGGGTTGGTGGGAATTTTGTTGATCTTACAATTCTTCTAGAGGCTATGGGTGAATCATGTTTGCCAGGTCCCTACTTTTCCACTGTTGTGCTTGGGGGAGAAGCCATATTGTCTGGTGGCAATGAGGGACAGAGGCGCGAAATCCTACCTAAAATAGCTAGCGGAAATCTAATACTTGCCTTTGCCTTAGCTGAACCAGACTCATGGTTTCAGGCTGATGGAATCCATACCTGCGCCATACCTGATAATGAAGATTTCATTATTAATGGGACGAAGCTCTTTGTTGAAAATGCGCATATAGCGGATTATATCATATGTGTCGCGCGAACCAGTGAAGGCAACCCTCCTGAAGAGGGCCTCACAATATTTCTTGTAGACCGCAAGAGCCCAGGAATTAAACTAACCTTGCTCAAGACCATGTCCTATGAAAAGCAATGCGAGGTGTTTTTTGATAATGTGAGAGTGTCAAAGGACAACACCTTGGCGAAGTTGGAAGAGGATGGAGTGTCGTGGATAAGCTTTTAGAAAAGGCGGCAGTAGCAAAATGTGCTGATATGCTCGGGGTTATTCAGGCTGCATTGGACATGACCGTCACATATGCAAAACAACGCGAGCAGTTTGGACGACCCATTGGCGCTTTCCAGGCCATATGGCATCACTGTGCCAATATGGTGACTGATGTAGATGCTTCACGTTTTATTACATATAAGGCGGCATGGATGATTGCTGAAGGACTTCCCGCAACAATGAATGCGGCTATGGCAAAAGCCTGGACAAGCAGCGCCTCACATCGAGTGACCATATTGGGACATCAGATTTATGGAGCCATGGGTTTTTGTGATGAACAGGACATGCATCTCTACTTCAGGCGAGCCAAAGCTGGGGAGGTCGCCTTTGGTGATGCTGACTTCAATCTAAAGAAAGTTTCCAGAGAGCTAGGATTATAAGCAGAAAACTGGCCATACCTTTCTAAAAAGGTATAATATTAACAAGATCAAATTTGCCTTGTTAATAATATATTATGATGATAGTCGTATGTCACTGATCATTTAAGAAAATATAGTGTCACAATTATTATGTAATGAGGAGGGAAGAATGAGTTCTAAGACAATTGTAACCTGCGCACTTACGGGTGTTGCGACTAATCCAGCAGTGTATAATGTGCCTGTTACTCCAGATCAAATGGCTGAACAGGCTGAGGAGGCATTCAATGCTGGTGCAACTATCGTTCACTGTCATTTCAGAGACCAGAGAGAAGGGATGGGTTTCCTTCCTACTTGGGATGTTGAATCTGTGGGAAAAATCTTGGGGGCTATCAAAAAGCGCGTTCCAGAAATTATAATTAATATGAGTACTGGCGTAGGTGGTGATGATATTTCCGAACCAGCAGCTTGTATTGAAAAATACAAACCGGAGATGGCTGCATGCAACGCAGGCTCACTCAATTATTTAAAGCTAAAGAGCGATGGCAACTGGGCATGGCCTCCAATGCTCTTTGATAATTCAGTAGAGAAAGTTAAAAAATTCTTGGATGTCATGAATGCCAATGGTGTTGTGCCAGAGTTCGAGTGTTTTGATTCAGGAATTGTGAGAAGCGTAGGGTTGTATAAGCGAAACAGGATGTTCGATGGTGATGCCCACCTCTCATTAGTGATGGGGGTCGCTAGCGGTATGCCGGCCAAACCGAATTGGCTGCCCCTGTTAATTGAGGAGATGCCTGAAGGAAGCCATTGGCAGGTGATTGCCATTGGACGACAGGAGATATGGGATCTGCACCGAAAATGTGTTGAATATGGAGGTAATGTAAGGACAGGCCTTGAGGATACCTTTTATTTGCCAAACGGAGAAAAGGCTACAGGCAATGGGCAGTTAGTTGAGGCGCTGGCCAATATTGTTCGCGAGGCAGGAAGAGATATCGCCAGCCCAGCTGAAGCACGAAAGATACTTAACCTGCGAAACAAATCATAATAATTACGAATTTGAATCAACTCCGATATATCTAAGAGTAATCTTAGTATATATTATTGAAACCCATAGGATTCAAATCAATATATCATAAATCACATTTTGTCAAAAAAATGGTTTTTTTAATATATGTTTCATGTTAATATTAGTTATAGTCTCTTCAGAAAAAATCTTAATATGTTTTGAAAATTATACATTTAAGAATACTTATTATTTGAACAGAAAATAACTAATATTATATGATAATAAAAAAAATATTAATTTCATTATTTCTGCTTTATTTTGCTACTTGCGGATCGATGTCCCAAAGAGAAAATGCGATATTGGACTATTCAGATAATGAAATAAAAAAATATGATCGTTTTCTTGTTAAGGTTGAGCAATATACGACCAATGGAACTCATTATCATACAAAATACTACCGACATCTCATTGGTATTGCCAGAATTATCACCGAAGGCAAAAACTTAACTATTAAGAATAATAGCATAGGTTTTTATTATGATAAAAAAAATAATAGTAAAAACAAACTCTATATAGGTATTGATATATTAACACTCCCTGATTCAAAGTTATCCAAGACCTCCTATTTTACAAGGGCGACTAGTTTACTGAAAGAAAATATCCAGGATATGCTTTTTATCATCAATTCCTGCAAGACCCTCTTTATAGAAAATGAAATTATCGGAATTGTATTTGGAATTCACTGGAGGTTTAAGGATAAGTCTGAGATGCTAAACATCTGGATAGATAAAAATGATGTTCTAAAATATGAAAATAATATGATTACACTAAATGAGCTTATTGAAAGAAATATTATCACCAATACTGATGGAAAGATAATCAGGCTTCCAATATAGAGGTTAGTTCCTTTATTAGTGCTTTCAATTCTAACATTGTGCCAACAGTAATTCTAATATAGTCTGACTGAATTGATCCATCGAAATACCTTACCAATATCTTTTTCTCCTTTAACAACTCGAAGATATCCTTGGAAGGCATTTCCGGATGTTTGACAAACAAGAAGTTTGCCTTTGATGGTATGATATCAAAACCGAGTTCTTCGAGATTCTCCTCTAAGTACTCCTTATTATCGAGCACCAAGCGGATATTATATTCAAATCCCTTAATATCAAGCAATGCGGCCCTTGCCCCAACTTCAGCGAGTCTGTCAACATTATAAGAATCCTTCAGCTTAAATAAACCCTTAATTATATCCCTATTTGCTACAGCAAGACCAATCCTAAGCCCAGCTAGAGAGTAGGATTTTGAGAATGATCTAGTCACTATGAGATTATCATAATCCTCGACTAATTCAATCACTGTCTCGCCATAGAAATCTACATAAGCCTCATCCACAACCAAAAGCCCGTTAAATTGATCTAAAAAAATCCTTATTTCATCCTCATCACAACCCTTTCCAGTTGGATTGTTTGGATTGCCTACTATTACTAAGTTATACTGCTTTTCGAGGAATCTAGTAAAATCGACATCCATTTCATCTGTGAGATTTATCCTATCATATTTTATACCATTTGCCTCTGCCATTGTATAATAGAGTGAATATGATGGATAGGGGAAAGCAGCCGATCCATCTGGATCAATAAAACCTCTAAATATAAGTGTAAATATTTCATCAGATCCATTGCCCACAAAAATATTATCCACTTCGATATTATTCAACTTTGCAAAGGATTCCCTCAGAGACTGAGAGGTGACATTGGGATACAGTCTCAGTTGTTCATTACATGCACTCTTTATCGCATTCAGAACCACCTCTGATGGTGAAAATGGATTCTCATTTGTATTCAGCTTAATATACTCATTTATCTTATCAGGTTGTTCCCCTGGAATATATGCTGACATCTTCTGTAATCGACTATTCCAGTATCTCATATCTCACTCCATTGTTTCTTATTAAAGCCCTTATGAGCTGATCCGATTAGTTCATGCATGGAATTGATACCTCGAATTTCCATATATTCTTCAAGATTTTCAAGGCATTCTATCCCCGCCCTTGGATTAATCATATTCATAGTGCCGATTGATATTACTGAAGCGCCTGCCATTATAAATTCAATAACATCATCAATATCTGTAATCCCGCCAATACCAATTATTGGTATATCGACTCTATCAAATATCTCATATACTGTCCTTACTGCAAGGGGTCTTATCGCTGGTCCGCTGAGACCCGCAACTTTATTAAAAAAAAGCGGCTTCCTTCTCTCTATATCTATTTTCATACCCAAATATGTGTTAACAGCAGAAACTGCATCTGCCCCTAAATCTTTTGCAGCAGAAGCGAACTCAACAACATCAGCAACATTTGGAGATAATTTTACTATTAAAACCTTGTCCGTGGTTCTCCTTACCCTCTTTATAAGTTTTGAAAAGATATTCATCTCTCTCCCAAAAGCCATACCCCCCTTGCTAACATTCGGGCATGATACATTTAACTCCACTGCAGGTATCCCATTGGTATTCGACAATATCCTACATAATTCCACATTCTCATCAATAGAATATCCAGCAATATTTGGAATAACTGTTGCTCCCCTTTCCAAAAGAAAGGGTAATTTCTCCTTCAAAAATCTATTCAAACCAATATTTTCAAGACCTATGGAGTTTAAAACACCTGATGGTGTTTCGACTATTCTGGGTCCCCTGTTACCCCTTCTTGGCTCTAACGAGATTCCCTTTGTAAAGATAGCGCCAATACGTGAGATATCCATAAATACAGCTAACTCCTCCCCATATCCAGCTGTACCGGAAGCCAGGGAAATAGGATTCTTTAATTTAAAGTCCCCTATCTGAATAGATAGATCCAATATGCCATACCCCACGATCATTTATGTCTTTATACATTGACATATAAACACAATATCAAATTATTCCAGTCAAGGAATAAAATCCCTCACTCTCCTTTCTATAGAAGTATAAACACAATTTTGGTTGCAACAAAGAGTAAGTAATAATAAATATGTATTATATGACCTATATAGCCTTTGACATAGACGGCACTATATTCGATTGTAATGACATTATTATAGATGCTTTCCAGCTTGGTATTGCTATATTCAATAAACAATCATCAATGGATATCGCCTTGCCAAACAAAGATATAATAATGTCAATGATCGGGATGCCTACAGATATAATATTTAAGAGACTCTTTCCTGAATTAGGGGCCCATCACCTTAAACGTGTAGTGGATTACTGTACTCAGGGCTTGGCTCAGATAATATGTGAGGGGGGGGGGGGAACTCTTTGATGATGTCTATGTAACGCTAGAGACTATTTATAATAGAGGTTATACAATGCTTGTTGCTTCCAATGGAAAAATAGACTATATTGAAGCAATACTAAATTCAAAGGATATAAAAAAATATTTCACCTATCCTATTGTAACCATTGATAACATGATTCGAGGGAAAAACGATATTGTTAGATACTATAAGGAAACCATTTCTAAAAATAATCTGCTTATAATGATCGGGGATAGGGAGTCAGATATGATCGCAGCAATAGAGAACGGAATTCCCTTTATAGGATGCTCTTTCGGATTTTCAGAAAACAACGAGTTCAAAGACTTAAAATGGAGAGTTAATAGATTCAGCAAGATTCCGTGTATTATTAGAACAATTGAAAAGGAATTAAGATAAATGATCAGCCTTAACTTACAATATAGATATAGTCCTTGTAGGGTGATAATATTGTTTCTATCGGTTTCATTATTACTCAACTCATGCAAAAAGAAATCCATCTACAATCACAACACATCTCTCCTCGGGACTATAGTAAATCTTACACTAATCACGGACTCCGAGAAAAGAGCGAATAGGTCTGCTGAACTTGTGTTCAATGAAATAGGTCGCCTAGAGAAAATAATGAGTCCCTTCAGACAGGAGAGCGATGTTTACAGAATAAACAACCTTGCCATGAAGAGACCTGTGATTGTATCTGAAGAGACCTTTTCATTATTAGAAACCTCTATTGAGACATCCACTAGAACTAATGGTTGTTTTGATATAACCTTTGCCTCAATTTCCCATCTATGGAATTTCCGTAGAAATCCCTTTGTGCCGCCAAGAAGAGATGAGGTTTTGAAGCTATTACCGATGTTAGATTATCGACATATTCAACTTAATCCTGATAATCTCAGCGTTAAAATAAATAACAGGAAAACACGAATTGGTCTTGGTGGAATAGCCAAGGGATATGCTATAAATAAGGGTATCGAATGTTTAAGGAGAATAGGGATAGATTGCGCTATTGTTGAGGCAGGCGGAGATCTTCAAGTAATTGGGAAGAAGTTTAATAATCCATGGCGCGTAGGTGTTAGGAATCCCAGAGAGAAAAATATTATCCTTTCCCTAACCCTTGATGATATGGAATCCATTGCCACAAGCGGAGATTATGAGAGATACGTCATATACAAGGATAAGAGATATCATCACATAATCGATCCTAAAACCGGCTTCCCATCGAAAACCTTCTCCTCCGTTTCAGTGATATCCATTGATCCCGTGCAGTCCGATGCACTAGCCACAGCCCTATTCATTATGGGGGGAAGAAAAGCTATGCAATTTGTAAAACATGACAAAAATATTTCAGCGGTATTCATTGATCTTGATATGAATATCTCTGCCTCCGAAGAGTTGAAGGATAGGGTTATTCTATTAGGTAACAAGGTAATCGAGTGGTTCTAACACCCTAATTATCTTGAATTGCCGCGAGAGGGACTTGAACCCTCACAGGCATAAGCCCACCAGACCCTGAACCTGACGCGTCTACCAATTCCGCCATCGCGGCCTAAAAATATATCTAATATATCCAGTTAATGTCCTTACGGACCAAGAAGGTATATCATCCTATCTCCGTATATCTCTCTATTGCTGAAATCCTCAATCGTCTCTCATCATCCCCAATCTTCATATCAATCTCCTCACCAATACCCTTACCCAATAGCACCTTAGCTATGGGTGATCTGTAGGAAAGAATTTTTTTCTCATAATCCGCATCCCATGGACCAAGCAATATGTAACTATCCCTCTCTCCTGTCTTAATATCCTCACATATAACATTAGCCCCAATATCCACAACATCCCTTGAAATATTATCTATATTCAAAATCTCAGCCTTTTTCAATTCATCCTCAAGTTTATTAATTGCCATCTTCAATATCGCCTGCTTTTCCATCAATGCATTATATTCCACATTCTCCTTAATATCCCCGGATACATCAGACACCTTTGCCAACTCCTTTGACAGACTAGCCATCTCAACATTCACCATTCGATTCAACTCAGCCCTCATCCTGTCGTAACCCTCTTGTGAGACTATCAACTTCTCTACATCAATATCCCAATCCTCCGCAACCTGAAGGTGCGTCTTCACTTGAAATTCAGGATATTTATTTTTTATTATAGCATAAAACTTTTCAATGTGTGTTTCATCTATATAGGTTACACTACTAAAGAGATCATATATTTTACTAATGAATGATTCCTCATTTTGATCAACAATATCAATCAAGACAGTACATTCATTATCATAGAGAATATCAATCATCATATTCTTACGCCGATTTCCCTTGGTTTCAATCTTCTTTAATTCATTTAATAATCTGAAAAATGTAAGAATCATTCTATCCTTGGAAAAATCCAACCAATCATAATCCCAGCTTTTAGTTAAAATATTTTTAGCAACCCAGATAAAAATATCTGGATATTGTTTTGCGCCGGTTATAACCCTATCAATAAAATTATTTATAATATTATACTCATGAGCCCTAATCAGGTTGTTGAATATATATTTGTGGATTCTAACCGGTGTTTCAAATAGAATCTCAGATACAATATTGGGCCAGTCCTCCCTCACATCCTCTATTAAATTTACAAGATCCTTTTTATAATCGTATGAATTGATCTTCAGGGATATCAAGGGAATCTCGTTACTCTCTTTAATAAAATGAACAACCTTTTCTCTGATGGCGTCAATCTTGATCTTCTTGGGATCAATATACCTTGAAAGGCCTCTCAGTACAAAATAGGATAGAATCCGCTTAGTTGGGGAGCCATCCTTACCCTCATCTGTATAATAATCTATAAAATATTGAGATACTGACGCTCCATCTTCTATCTCAATATTATTTATAAATTCTATTGCAACATCTAATTTTTCACTAAATGATTCGGCTTTAGTAAAGATATTTAACAATTCCTCAGCAAAGGTAACAGGTCTATCCCTCATAATAATTAGATCCTTCCTCTTCTCAGAGAAATGGAAATGAGGATCTTTTTTTAGCTCAACTCTAGTCTTGCTCCACCACTTTGACCAACCCTTTGCATCTATATATTTTGGGATCAGTTCCTTTTTAATATCAGCTAATGTAATTGTGCCTTCGTATGACTTAATTAATAACTCAAAAAAATGTCTGAAGTCCTCTTTAAAAATTGCTTCTATTGTTCCAAAATCTTCATACTCCATTACATAAATATGATCTTTATTAACAGGGGTTAAAGATTGAAGAGACATCTGAATAGACATCCTATGATCTGTCTTATCTTGAAAATCAATCGTTATATATTCACTGTCAATATCAGTTATCTTACCTATCCCCCATGATCGATGGATAACATAGTTCGCTTTATCAAAAACAATATTCTTTTCAAAATTCTGAATCGCATGTTTTACTGAATACTTAAAGTTATTTAATTTTGATATCTTCAAAAATTGTTGGTATTGAGAATGCTCTCCATACTTCTTCTCATAACATTTTATTAATTCATTCCTTGCTACATTATCATTTGGGGTATATTCAAGTATCTTTCTCAATAAATCGATAGACTGATCAATATTCTCCTGCTCCATGTATTTATGCATCAACAATTTCAGCAGGCTGGAAACCATTTCAGTCTGGCTGGCCTCAATTAGCATCCTCTCAATTCTTTCAAAGAATTGAATATCTTCCCATGATACAGATATTAGCTTGCTCCAAAGTTCAGTTATCTCTTCATAATTCCCGCTTTTAATAAATCCTTCAATAGAGAGTTTCATATACTGAATGCTCTTCTCTGAATCATCTTCAATTATCGCAAAGGCAAGCTTTTTAGCAACATCAGCATCAAATCTATCTATTTTGAGGAGGCTTTCCAATACTGGTATCGCTTCTCTATTTCGTCCCATTCTCTCAAGACTTGTGGCAAGGGCCTTGAGGGCAACGCTATTTTCTCCATATTCTAGCACTTTTTCAGCAATTCTCTCTACAACGATCCATTTATGATTTCGAATAAAGATATCAATCAATTTTCTCAATTGAACTGTATCCTCAATCTGATCAATATGATGTCCAATAAGTCCAATAAGATAGGAGGCCGTAATAGATTCTGAATAATTATCAATATGTTCCTTACAAATAGTGAGCACCTCTTGCAACAGTCCTTCACTTACAATACTATTAAAGAGATCATCTAATATTTTAAACTTAGATATACCAATATCCTTTGGTTCAATTCGTCCCCACTGCTCTTCATTAAACAAGGAATTCAACTTTTCTACTATTTTCCCTCTTTCCATAATCATACCCCGATTACCATATAATTGGTTAGTCACAAATAAGCATTTTATCTTTGATAAACAAAGATTTACAAACCCATCTTTGGATTATTCTTTTGTACTTGTTGATTGGTCCCCGAAAAGGGAGTTAATATACTCTCATACTAGCTGAAGGCAGGAATATAATATAAGGTAGTTCCCTCCATCTCTAATACACTGATAAAATTCTATATAATACATACCTAGGATTAAGAACATTTATACTAAATCCATTATTTTCCATCATATCCTCAAAAAATGGGAAAAAAGATGGGAAGATTGAGTTTATGTATATCCAATAACCGCATTTCTAATATAACTTGAACAAGTGGATGGTGGTGATATAGAATAGGAATGAAAATCATTAGTAAAACATCAACCAGAAATCATTCATATTGCGATGCAGCAAAGTAAAATACCCATCCTTATTAGATGGGTATTTTCAATAATATTATGTAAAAATTCAAGCCTATTTTCTATTTTTCTTCAGGCGCCAAAGTCCCCTGCTCAAAGGATTTATGAAGATCTTGACCATCAAAACTAACCTCATATGTATCAGTTAAGGCCTTTAATTGATCAAAAAACATATATACATCTACAGGTTTGGCATCCGGTGTGGATCTTATAACAAATCTTACAATTTTCAAACCCCTTGTCATGGGGTATGATTCCATTTTTTGTGGCACATATTTAGGTATATACGCCTTTAATGGCCTCCAACCGACAAAATTTAAAGATCCGAATTTAAGAATGTGTACCTCGCCAATATGATCCTTAATCCAACACTCTAAATTATAGTCATTCCCTCTACCATGAAACCACACAGATATTGCCTTAACCCTACCTGGAAGTTGTATAGCCTTCTCCTGGATTTCCTTTCCTGTTCTTGAATCATAGGTTAAAACCTTTTTGTTAGGATCGTCCCAACTCACTTCTAATGGTGGCAATAGGTGAATAGAATTATATCCAGGATATCTAAACTTGAAATGAATCCCTAAACAGGTTTTCTTCTCCATACCCCTCTTGTCTGCAGTCCACCTTTCCGGTCTTAAAGCCGAGGGTCCACCCTGAATATATTTCAATTTTAAAACTGGTGTAGGATCCTTTTTGGGTTCAGTGTTTTTCTTGGGTACAGAATCAAGACTCCAATCAAGCGGCTTTTCAAAATCCTCAATAACCACAGCTTTCCACTCCTCAGCACTGATATCTGGTTCAATATTTGTTATTATCTTTGAATTCGCGTTATTATACCCTAATAGTCCAATTACAACAACAATGAAAGCGCTGAATGTCATCATTAGGAATTTGTGTTTATTAGTCATTGTAAATCCTCCCATACAAGATCAATTTATCAACTATTGTATTAGTATTTTACCAAGTATCTCTTATTGATGGATCTCCAGTAAACTCTGAAAGATCAGTAATAATTCTGAAATTATCTAAATAAAAATAGAAGGTACCCGCTGGCTCAAAACGATCAGATTCAACGAAAAAAGAGACAAAATGTAAATTCTTATCCAATAACGCATAACGGGATGCCTGTGGCATCCAACCTGGGACAACAGTTGTCAATTCCCTCCAGCCCCAAAAATCTAATCTGCCGACCTTTACCTTATGAATTTTTCCACGAAAATCCCTAAATTTAATATACAGTGTATGCCTGAACTTTCGGCCCAATGCCCAAAGCTTAACCTCCTTCGCTTTACCCCTTACAATATACTCATTGGGTGGAAAGACCTCTACCCTATCATAACCTCTATCTGAATAATAGGTCTTCACTCCAAGAACATATTCAGTCTTATGTGTTATCCCATTCTCGTCTGCAATCTCATTAGGAAACTCCACCACCTTCCCTGATTCATCAACAGGTTTGGGTTTACCTGGTATCTTTCTTATTTTGGTATCACCAAGAGGAGATGTGGCTACCGCCCTCCAGTCTTCACAGGTTTCAAAATCACTAAACCAATCCTCTATTAATCCCGTCTTCTGTTTCTTTACCTCTGTCTTAGCCCCGGATACATCCTCTTGAGCCTGTAGAGTAATATTCCCACTCCCTATAAATAAGACCGTAAAACCAATTAAAACTGATAATAGAATAGATCTAACCTCCCTTTTCATCGTCGCACTCCTTTATTAATAATTATTAGCTTTAAGATAGAATCAATAAATTAGTTTCGCTCTCTGAATAAAATTATAAATTAAACGATATATAATTAATTAATTGTTAATAAACATTATATATCCAATTAATAGTATGTATATATACCTTATAAATTAATCGGAAGAAAATGTAAAGAAATTTAACATAAAAAGATATTTTATACGAAAATATTTATAAACCCTGAATTCCAGATAGGTGTGATATTGTGAGGATAATTTAGGTAATATCTTTCAATAACGGATTAGTGATGCAATTATTACAAACAATGAAATTTAATAATGTAAATTCCAACAAATAATATATAATGAGATTTAGCTCTTAAGTATAATAGTCTAATCCCAAAACAAAGGAATAACCCCTAAAACATAATCTATTCAATATTAAGAGACAGCAGCATATTGACATAATTGAATCGAACGAATATGAAAGTTGTAATTAGGGATGATGCTATTGATCTTTTTTTATATGATTGCGAATAAATTCATCCAGATATTTTGATGGATTCTCCACTGCCTCCTTCTTAATCACAAAACTATCCATACCCAGTAGCCTTATCCCATGATGATAATCATGAAAGAGCTCTTCACATACCTGTTTGATACTCTTATGGTTATTAACCGCTATTTCCTGAATTTTAGTAATTGCTTCTTTATCAAATTCTAGATATATTTCATGCTTTAAAATATACTCTTTTTGAAATCTTTTAATATTATCAGCTAAAAGCATCTTTCTAAGAAACGATTGTGGCGATTCCACTAAATCTCCGGTAACTTGCAATTTTTTAATATCTGTTGATGGTAATGTTTTTTCAAATTTAATTAATGAATTTTCAAATACACTAATAAGACCTCGCGCTCCCGTCTTTTCATGGTATGCTCTTTGAGAGAACAACCTCAATGCATCATCTGTAAAATCGAGTTCAATATCATAAGCCTTAAAATCGAGCTTCTTGCCTATGACTACGCTACTATATTTATTTTTTAGAATTTTGTACAACCCCTCTTCATTAAGATTATCCAAAATTACTGTCACAGGGAGTCTTCCAATAAATTCCGATTCAAATCCAAATTCTATGAGATCCTCGGTCTTTACCATCTTTAATACATCCTGTCTTTCCTCACTTGGTGTAAATGCTTTATCAAAGCCAATGGCCTGCATATTCAATCTCTTCTTTATAATCTCATCTAATCCATTAAAAGCACCTGAAACTATAAAGAGTATATTTCTTGTCCTTATCTTTTTACGAATAACCCGTCCTGTCCTCTGGGCTTCCATTGCAGCCTCAACCTGGGAGGCTAAATCGTGCGGTGTCTTCAAATCCACATCAGCCTCTTCCATAAGCTTTAATAGATTCCTCTGAACACCGGTTCTTGATACATCCGGACCATAAAGCCCACCTGAAGATGCAATCTTGTCTATCTCATCAAGATATATTATTCCAAATTCTGCCCTACTAATATCACCATTGGCCTCATGCACTAACTCTCTAACTAAATCTTCAACATCTCCTCCTACATAGCCCGTTTCGCTAAACTTTGTAGCATCGGCCTTAACAAAAGGAACCCCAATCTTTTTTGCAATCAGCTTAATAATATATGTCTTGCCTACACCAGTTGGCCCTATCAAGAGCATATTACTTTTGATATTTCCGACAATCTTCTCATCCTCTGGTATTGACTCCTCTAACTTCATCCTGTTAAAATGGGTACATACCTTGGTCGCTATTATCTCGACAGCGCTTTCCTGACCCACTACATATTTGTTTAAATAACTCTCCAATTCTTCAGGTCTAATATCAAAATTGACGTCGGATTCATGAATATTACTTCCTGATTCGGAACCGATGGTCTCAGCATCGGTCTCCGCAATCCTCTCGGAACTTATTTTAAGCATTTCATCCCATTCCTTCTGGGGATCAAATAAAGTAGTTGACATCTTTCATACCTTAATTATTATCTATATAATTTTAGACTCCATCATATCATAGAAATAAAATACGCACTATTCCTTCTTCATTGATTTTAATTAAAATAACCTAATCACCTTAACAGGTTAGCTGTAATCACCCTATTCTAACATATATCATTGGTTAATCAAACAAGAAAAAAACAGATCTTTAAGTAAGAATACCCCTTATCATTATAGTGCAATAATTCACCCATTCTAATAAGTAAACCTATATACTCATATGCCGAAGGAGGGACTCGAACCCTCATGGGGTTGCCCCCGGCGGATTTTGAGTCCGCTGCGTCTACCAGTTTCACCACTTCGGCAACAATCAATTAATCTGAAGACAAACCTACAAAAAATTGATATAAGACAGTTTAATATGATTGATGAAGATGATCCCTCCCTGGTTGCCTTTCCTTCATCTTTACAAAATATTATCGATTATGGCAATCAATTAGTTTAGTTGTGAATAAATGTATCGGAATTATATCATTAAACTAATGTGTTAAAATAAGTGGCATCTTCTTGAGTTTTGTTACACTATATCCCAATTATTCGGGTTGGGGAATATCATCAACCTCAAGGTACTTTCCCTTGGCTCTTGCAACAATCTTACCCATTTCATTTTCTATCTCAGCCCTATTCTCTATTATCCGTTTGTTCTTTTTTACATGCCATCCACGCAAATGTAAGGTCTCATTTATAAAGGCTGGCTGAAGACATCTGATGGATAACTCGCCTGTTATTGCTGTCAATTCCATATACTTATTTATTGTCATCATCGTCTCATCTAACAATGCAGTCACAATCCCCGTATGTATGATGTTGGGTGGTCCCTCAAATCTCTGTGAAACAACATACTCGCCATAAGTTGTTTTAGTATCTTTGTCATACTTTAGTTTTAGCTTGAGTCCACACTCATTTTCTTCACCACAACCAAAGCATGTGCTATCTTCAAATTCAATCATGGACTCAATTAAGAAATATCAATTATCCTTTGTCAAGACTTTTTCTATATTCACGAACATCACTCACTATCTTATATGGAAATTCAAATCAATTTTAGGTATTATATATGGAGCCTAGTAATAATCCAATACAGGTAGGAAGATTCATCTGTATTCATCACTATATTTTAATATGATTAGGTATATTAACACACGATTAATCCTAATAGCTATGTGCCAAAAGAACTGATTCAATGCCTAACCGAGAAATCTCAACCTTAATAAGCCATGCATCAATCTGCCATAATCATAGTAATTATCTAAACATGTACAACTACCAAGTGCCTTAATGAATCCTTGTATGAATGGTAGTGGGAAAATGCTGATAATTATTCCTTATTCTTAATTCAAGCTATCACAATCCTAAATCCATAGAAGGGACTCCTTGCACTCGGGCATCTCCTAAATCTATACTCTCTCGTTCTTTGAACAGCATAACTCTGAAGGGAGCCTCCCCTTAACACCTTATACACTGTGCCATATTCCTTATTAGAAATACCATTAGGATAGATATCGAACCAATCATAATTCCATTCCCAAAGCATACCTGGATAATGATCTTCAGGATTGGAATTAATCATACTGATGAGATCTTTCAAATAATCAACCTTACAATTATACAGCTTTCTGTTATTATTTGAATCTATATCCCCCATCCCTGCAAAAGAAGATACTTGTGCGAAGACCTCCCACTCCCTCTCGTATAGGAGTCTCACACAATTGGCCTTCATTGAAAGCCAACCACAATAGGCAATTGCATCGTTCCAGCTTACTTGTAAAACTGGAATGATATTCTTATTCTTATAGTATATATCATCTGCTTTTCCATGGAAGGGAGCCTTCCAATAAACATCCCTCCTCTTGATCCATCTATCCTCCCATGTCCATCCCCATCCATCCCTCTCCGCATCGGTCAGATATCCACTCTCATCAACAAATCTCTCAAACTCTGATAGTGTCACTAGTCTCTTCGCTATCTGGCATCCCTCTATCTCAACATCATGCAAGGGATAAGAATTATAAAGAAATTCTCTTTTAATATCAGCACATCCAATTTTTTTAGACATTTTTTCGATAATGTCTTTACATACACCGATACTATAGCTTCCCCTTTCTATTTCTACATATCTATCTATATCAATATTCACTCGCTCTTCAATCCTTACCAATTGATTACTTTTTCCAAAGCGAAATAATTTTCTCTACTTCTTTTTTTAGGGAAGCCACTGCATCCTTCTTCATAATCTTATTTAATCTCTGCCCTTCAGAAAAAAGCAACATCTCCCCCCCCCTACAAGCAGCTACTCCGACATCGGCATGTGAAGCCTCGCCAGGGCCATTAACCTCACATCCCATAACTGCTACTGTGATATTCCTATTCCCATCCTGTAGGACATTACCAAACCTACACATTAATTCCTCTTCTATTGCAGTTGCAAGATCAAGGAGATTCACTGAAGGATCAATTCTCCCACAAGTAGGACAAGAAATAACCCTAATTACAGGATTTCTCATCCCTACAGATTCAAGAATCCTCTTAGCAACTACTATTTCTTCAACTGGATCGCCAGTCATTGAAACCCTTATAGTATCACCGATCCCTTCAAGGAGCAGAGAACCTATCGCTATGGCGCTATGTACCACACAACTCACGCCAAATCCAGCCTCTGTTAGGCCTATATGAAGAGGATAATCCTTTAGTGAGGAAAAGAGTCTGTTTGCGGCTATAGTATGAAATAGATCCGATGATTTTATAGACACTATTATATCATAAAAATCACTATCCTCTAATATATTGATATGCTCCAATGCCGAGGCCACAAGAGATTGAGCAGAAACATCCTGAAATCTTTTCCTATCAATTGAACCGCTATTTACACCAATTCTGATTGGAACATTAAATTCCTTGCAAACCCGAACAATCTCTTTTACCCTTTTCTGATCGCCAATATTGCCCGGATTTATTCTTACTTTATCAATCCCTGCCTTAATAGCCTTTATTGCAATCCTGTAGTTAAAATGAATATCAGCAGATAAAGGCATATCAATCATACTCCTTATCTCTTTTAGATAAATGATGGAATCTTCCCCTCTTACTGCTAACCTAACAAGATCTGCTCCTTCATCTCTGAGCATTTCAATCTGTCTAATAGTAGCCTCAACCTCCTCAATGGGAAGATTGGTCATCGACTGTATCGATACAGGAGCTCCACCCCCGATCGGAAGGCCCCTTACATTGATTCTTTTAGTATGAACTCGTTCTTCGTTCAATGTATATAATAATCCTGAAGTATTGTCTGCATTAGGATTGGCTGAAGGGAAACAATAGATACCGCTATATGATTTATGTTACCCTATCCCTTGCGGTAGTAGAAGAATTAGAAGATAAGATTAACGATGAGTTCTATTTAATTATACAAGAAAACGACGTTTTAATTTAAAAATCACCCTTTCAAAATCCTCACCGCCGGCTTTTATACTCCGAAGCATCTGCTCAATCTGCTCATACTTGATATGATTATTAAGATCCTCCATAGACGCATAGTATCCTGCCCTTCTGCCTAATTGAAAATTTATTCGCTTTGCTGATGGCATTGATAGGTATTTATCTATGATCTTCAGCATCCCCTCCTTTGCCTCCGGCAATTGGCCCTCAACTTCCTGTAAAAGATTTTCTATGTGATCACTAGCGAGATAGCTTGTAACCTCTAACTCACTAATTATGCTTCTTATCTCTTGAACCACCTCATCGTCTGTCTGTAATTCATATTCCCCATTCTGAAGTTTTTCAAATAATGGTATATCCTCTCGAATAGAGATGCTTCTCAGACGAATAAAGGCAGGATTTATTTCATTTAGGACAATCGCTGTCTTATGGGCATGCTCAGAAGACCAACGCCTACCACCAAGTCCTGGCATAATATATAGGCAAAGTGAGATTCCGGATTCAACAACCTTCTTCCCGCCATCGATATGAATGTCAGCCGTAACCCCCTTTCGGGTGAAATCGAGCACTTCATCGCATCCACTCTCCATTCCCATATGCAATCTAGTAAGTCCTGCATCATGAAGCGCATTCAACTCTTCCAAGGTCTTCTTAGCGGCTGATGTAGATCTAGCATAACAGGTGATCCTGCTTATTTCAGGAAAATTCTCTTTCAAAAATCTCAACACCTCTTCTAATCTTGAAGCCTTCATCGAAAGAGCGTCAGCATCCTGCAAAAAAACAGAATTCTCGCCATAATACAGCCACATCGCAACGTTAGCATAGCTTTCATTCAACGGATTATCATAGACAAAAGCCGCAGCACGTCTTAGATCGTCTCCAAATCCTAATTTCCAGGATATCTCCTTAATCTTGTCATAAATCTTTCTAGCAGTCTTAATATCCTCCTTAATCTCATCAACCGATCTCAAACTAAACTTCATCGTTCGATGACTTGAGCAGAATATACATCTATGCCATGGACACCCACGAGTAATCCTTATAAGCAGTGAACGCGCCTCGCTTGGTGGCCTTGATGGACCCTTCTCATAAGATAGCCGTTCCGACTCAGCATCAAATAGTGTGGAGAGTTCATCCCTTCTTATCATATGGCACCTTTATAATTATCCTCTGCAAAGCAATATTGATTCTATAATAAGGATAAAAATTTCATAACAAATTGATTACCGGATATTACAATTAATTGAAGAGCTTCTGGAAAAAAGGAAAAAATGAGAGATCATTAAATATCACAAATCCACCCAAAATAATGAGTATTGAGATACCTACAAATTGAATCTTCTCAAGCACCTTTTCATTGATAGGTTTTCCTCTAATTGTCTCATAGATGAAAAAGATGATATAACTTCCATCCACTGCTGGGATGGGGAGAAGATTCATTATCATCAATATTATTGAAATCTTTGCCATTAAAATTATAAATGCTGAGCTACCCTTATAATACGCCACGTCACCCGCAATCTTAGCAATTCGTATTGGTCCGGAAATGCTCTCTCTCACATTCAACTTACCGGAGAACAGCATTCCAAAAGCCTTCATATTCATTATTATAAAATCAAAGGGCTCTACTATCGCCCTTGCAAATCCACTCAATATGCCGTAATTAACTTCAATCATTTCAGAAGAAACCGCAGTCTCCACACCAACAAAACCAAATTTCTCATATTTGCATATCCCATAATATGTACCGCCAGAATTTTCAATCCTAATTGCCCTACCCGCATTTCTGTTGAGGTTATTTACAAAATCTCCAAAGGAGGCAATAATCTTGCCATTGATTTTTAATTTCCTATCGTTTATTGCATTTCGGATAATATCCAATCTTTCAATCGTTGTTGTGTATTTTTCCCCCTTAAATCTATTATCCTCAAAATGCTGGATTGTAATCAATTCCTTCAATCGGGGTTTTATTGTAAGATCAATATCCTTACCCGATCTATATATTTGCAGACTTACATCCTTCCCTGGATTTGCTCTTATGTATTTGGTAAATTCCTTAGGAGTCTTTATTATTCTTCCATCAATCCTCTTGATCTCATCAAATTGCTCAATACCAGCCTCATCTGCAACATCATCCTCTAATGTTCGAACAATCAACACCCTTTCACCATAGGGCATTACTCCCATGGCATAAAATCCTTTCTCAGAAAATCTTTTTGGCTCAACAAGAAAATCAAGATTCTTACTATTCCTCTCCACCTTGACCCTTAAGGGTTCTCCTTTGCTAAAGAGGGTATCAATTCTAATATCAGAGAATGTATATACCTTTTCGCCATTAATTTCAATAATTCGATCCCCGTCCCTGATTCCAGCTTTATACGCTGGTGACATTAATCCTTCAGATTTCATGGCATCTGGAATACTCACTCGATTTGTCTCAGTAGGGTAACCAATTGTATTCATTATAAAAAATAAAAGAATACCAAAAAAGAGGTTAAACAATGGCCCCATTATAACTACTACGATCCTCTTCAATGGATGTGCTGATAGAAATTCATAGTCCTCCCCAGCCCTCTTCTCCTTAGGATCCTCTCCATAGAACTGGCAATATCCCCCAAAAGGGATAAGGGTTATTTGATAGGTAGTATCACCAACCTTCTTTTTCACAATTCCCTTTCCATATCCTATGGAAAAAATTTTAGCCTTTATGCCAACCATTTTTCCCCCTAGGAGATGCCCTAACTCATGAACGAATATGCAAAATCCTAGAAGGATTATAGCTGCCAAGATATACGTTAGTGTCATCATACTCTTCCTCTTATTATTCTATTCGCTTCTGCCCTTGCCCATACATCAGCCTCAAATATCTCATTGATGTCTGGTTCATATATTGTATTATGAAGTCCCATAATCTTTTCGACAATTTTTACAATATCTGTAAAGGGTATCTCCTCATTCAGAAATGCCATAACCGCAACCTCATTAGCGGCGTTCAAAACAGAAGGCATTGTCCCTCCCGTTTTCCCTGCTTGATAGCACAGTCCCAATGCTGGATATCTATTATTATCGTATGATTGGAAGTTAAGATTACCTATTTTTACCAAATCCAAACCCCCAAAATCATTATCTCTTTTATCTGGGAATGTAAGCGCATTTAAGATAGGAAACGCCATATCAGCAACACTCATATATGCATAAACTGCACCATCAATCGTTTCAATCATTGAATGGATTATGCTCTCCGGATGAATTACCACATCGATAAAATCATAATCAATATCAAAAAGATGATGAGCCTCAATTACCTCTAATCCCTTATTCATCATTGTGGCCGAATCAATAGTTATCTTATCGCCCATATTCCAAGTAGGATGAGCTAATGCCTCTTCAGGTGTAACAGTTTTCAATTCGGCAATTGATCGATCCCTCAAGCTTCCGCCTGAGGCTGTTAGAATAATTCTCTTAATGTCTTGTATTTTAACTTTTTCTAATAAGAAAAAAATAGCATTGTGTTCGCTATCTACTGGGATTAGCTCAGTCCCATATTCTTTCACCTTTTGTGAAATGATATCGCCTGCCATAACTAATGTCTCTTTATTAGCAAGGGCAACCCTTTTAACACTCGGTATGGCAGATATCGTAGGTTTAAGACCAGCGGCTCCAACAATCGCAGAAACCAGTATATCGACTCTCCTGCTAGCAAGTTCAGTTACTCCAGCCTCTCCATCAAAAAATTCAACCTCAGGGAACTCTTCTTTAAATTTTATATACTCCTCTGATTTTATAATCTCATCTGAGCTAACAGCAACAGCTATTGGATCAAACTCGCGTATCTGATCTTTGATCAAATCTAAATTCCGATGACAGCTTAAACCATATACCTGAAATTCTTTGCCTAAGGATTTGATGACTCTTAATGTAGAAACACCAACCGATCCAGTTGAACCAAGTATTGTAACGTTAGAGGACATTGTTACGATATGTTGTACTAAACTCCTTTTAGAACAATATAATAATAGAAGAATGGAAACGTAAATATAAGGGCATCAAAGGCATCCCACATTCCGCCATGTCCGGGTATTATTGAGCCAGAATCCTTTCTGACGCTATCCCTCTTTATTAAGGACTCAACGAGATCGCCCATATGCCCAAATATACTTAAGAATATACCTAACACTACAGACTCGATCAAGGTGAAGAGGTATTTATTATAAAAAGCCATAAATATTTCATTTGTTATTATCATAGACAAAATGCTAATCAGCATACCAGAAGCGTATCCCTCCCAGGTCTTGTTAGGAGACACTGCAAAATTTGTCTTGTGTTTACCCAACAGGATCCCACCAAAATAGGCACCTGTATCATTAAGCATTACAACGATGTTCAATATCAAAATATAGAAAAAGCCATCCTGCAGGGCCTTCATTAGTATAATATGTGAAAAGAAGAATCCAATATACATTACTCCAAAGACAGTGACAGACAGGGAATATATTCCTCCCTTGATAGGTCTCCTACAGAGCTGTAGGATTAGGATAGTAGCTATTAGAAAAATAATTATTGCAAAGATAATTCTAGCATCAAAGACTTGGCTATTTATGGATTGATAGAGTTCTCCATATGCAAAATAGTACATCACAATATTAACAATTGCGCCAGTAAATAACCCAATAAAAATGAATGGCTTCTCATCATTTGATCTAACACACATATGATAAAATTCATAGAGTGAAATAATAGAAATTATCATAGAGACAATCAATACAGGAATTGAATGCAGGTAGTCCGATATAAAGGCAAAAACATAAACAGGCAAAGCTATGGCAGCGCTTAATATCCTTGTTATTGTGACTCTATTTACATCATTCACAATCCACCAAATCTCCTATCCCTATTCTGGTACTCATAAATAGCCTTATAGAGATGATTAGGCTTAAAGTCTGGCCATAATACCTTCAAAAAAACGAATTCAGTATAGGCCAATTGCCATAGCAAAAAATTACTGATTCTATATTCTCCACCTGTTCTTATCATCAAATCAACATCTGGCAATTCAGAGGTGTAGAGATATTTATTCAATTTATCGATTGTCAAACTTTCATTCAGTTTGCGGTGCTGAATCCATTGATTTACTGAATCGACTATCTCTTGGCGCCCACCATAGTTTACGCAGAAATTAATGGTCATCTTTTTATTATTTTTTGTCTCCTCGATCAACTCTTCAATAATTCTGAGTGTTGAGGCTGGAAGTCCATTCTTTATTCCTGAAAAGATAATTCTTAAATCATTTTGCTTTATCTTTTCCTTTTTGGAAATTATAAAGGACTCAGTTATCTCCCATAAGCCATCAACCTCAGCTTTGGGACGCAACCAGTTTTCGGTGGAAAATGTATAAAGAGTTACGACTTGAAGACCTAAGTCTACGGCAACATCCATTAAGGAGTCTATTACTTCTGCCCCCCTCCTATGTCCTTCTAACCTGGGTAACGATCTCTTCTCTGCCCATCTACCATTGCCATCCATTATGATTGCCACATGTGCTGCAACTCTATTCGGATCAATTAACCTTTTATAGTCCTTCATTGAATTTAGATATTTAAAATATCTTTCTCTTTATTCTCGGTTAATCTCTGAATCTCTTCTATTTTTTTATCTGTAATCTTCTGAAGTCTATTAATAGCTGTTCTCGATTCATCCTCTGAAATCTCCTTATCCTTTTCTAGTTCCTTCACCATTTCATTACCATCTCTTCTGATATTCCTAATTGCGATTCTGCATTCCTCCGCCTTCTTTTTAGCCAGCTTTACATACTCTTTTCGTCTTTCCTCTGTTAAATCGGGTATCTGAATTCTTATGAGATTCCCATCATTATTAGGATTTAGAGAGAGATCCGATTTAAGTATCGCCTTTTCTATAGTAGACAAATTTTGATTGTCCCAGGGTTGGATCACTACCAATCTTGACTCAGGGCATGAGATCGTAGCAAGCTGATTAAGTGGCATCTCAGTATCATACACATCAACCTTAACATTATCAAAAATGGAAGGGCTCGCTCTTCCAGTTCTTATGGAGGCAAATCCCTTCTCCAAGTTTTGCATACTCTTAGTCATTCTCTCTTCAACATCAGATACAATATCCTCAATCATAATTCACCCTTTTCATGAAACCA
The DNA here is from genome assembly GCA_034190085.1 of Spirochaetota bacterium. NCBI lineage: Bacteria > Pseudomonadati > Spirochaetota > Spirochaetota bacterium. Next base: position 84,529 of record JAXHTS010000052.1, on the reverse strand, counting down.
TTGTTCCAATTTTCTCGCCTTTTACAATCCTATAAATAGAATTCTTTTGAAAAAGATTAAATACAACAATAGGCATACTATTATCCATACAAAGCGATATCGCGGTAAGATCCATTATCTTTAGTTTTCTCTGTATTACATCTATATACGATATAGATTCAATTTTTTCCGCATCTTTAACCTTCTCTGGGTCACTATCATATATGCCATCAACCCTGGTAGCCTTCATTAAAATATCGGCTTCTATCTCAATTGCGCGAAGCCCTGCGGCTGTATCTGTAGTAAATAGAGGATTACCGCTTCCCCCTGAGAGAAGCACTATTCGACCCTTTTCAAGATGACGTATCGCTCGCCTACGAATGTAAGGTTCAGCAACCGTATGCATTTCTATTGATGTCATTACCCTGGTAGGGAGCCCGATCTTTTCAAGAACATCTTGGAATGCCAATGAATTTATCACAGTTGCGAGCATTCCCATGTAATCACCTGTAATTCGATCCAACCCAAGAGCCTTTCCTGTCTCCCCCCTGAATATATTCCCACCTCCAATAACAATTGCGACCTCAATCCCAAGCCTATAGACGTCTACTACATCATTAGCTATCCTCTTTATCGTATCTGTATTAATTCCAACCTTATCCTGACCTGCTAAAGCCTCTCCGCTTAACTTAATCAGAATCCTTTTAAATGAAGGTGGTTCCTTCTCATTCTCATTATCCATTTGTTAATTCCCTATAGAATAACGAACAAACCTTCCAACTGAAATATTCTCTCCATATGTAGCGATTTTATTTTTAATAACATCCTCAATTATCTGGTTAGAATCCCTTATATATTCCTGATTTAGCAAGCAGACTTCAGAATAGAATTTTTTCATCTTCCCTTCCACTATCTTTTCCACTATTTCAGGTGGCTTCCCTGACTCCTTAAGCTGTTCTCGTAGAATTTCTCTCTCTCTCTCCTTATCCTCTTCAGGAACTTCATCAATGGACACATATAATGGATTTGCTGCAGCTACTTGCATACATAATTCCCTTGCTAATTCCTCAAAATCCTCATTTTTGGCAACAAAATCAGTCTCACAATTCAACTCTAAAAGCACTCCAAGCCTTGAATTGTTGTGTATATATGAAGCAATGATACCATCCTTTGCTATTCTATCCATCTTTTTCCCGGCTGAGGCAAGACCCTTTTTCCTTAAATATTCTATTGATTTATCAATATCACCATCACACTCAACCAATGCCTTCTTACAATCAAGCATGCCTGCTTGAGTCGCCGCCCTCAATTCCTTTATCTTTCCAGCTGTTATTTCTGCCATTCGATATCTCCTAACATGTTGTTTTGAACATCAAATCCCATTTTCATTCTCCGATATCTCGTCCCAACACCACTGTCCTAACCAGTTTGATCATCATTGGCGCTATCTTCTGAATCCTCACCCCCAACCTCAGCATCAACCTCATCAGCTTTCCTTTCCTCTTCAACCCCTTTCACAGCATCACTAGGCGAAACCTCTTCCGCAACCTTAGAAGCGACTTCACCAACCACTTCATCTTCATTAACCTCTGCTACAGATTCAGATGCGCCCTCAACCTCAGTTTTAACATCATCAACTACTTGATCCTCAACACCCCCAGCTACAACATCATTAGAGACCTCCCCTTCCGCAACCTCCGATACAGCTTCGCTAACCGCTCCATCTTCAATAACACCTGCTACAACATCCTTTGACGCGCTCCCTTCTACAGCCTCCGCATTAGCTTTATCAGCCACATCAGCTTCTCCACTCGATACTGTATCCCCTTCCTCTTTTAACTCATTCTCTTCTACTAACTGACCGGCTGAAATGCCTTCAATTATAGCATTGGCCATAACGCTTAAGTATAAATCAATAGCCCTGATAGCATCATCATTACCAGGTATTGGATAATCAATTTCAGTTGGATTACAATTAGAATCTACAACAGCAATTATGGGTATTCCCAGCTTTCTCGCTTCCCTTACTGCAATAGTCTCCCTCTTGGGATCTATTACAAAAAGGGCGTCAGGCAATTTATGCATCTCTTTAATACCGGAAAGCATCTTGTTCTTTTTAGCTAACTCCCTCTGTAGATCAAGAATCTCCTTTTTAGTCTCAGCCTGCCATACACCAGTCTCCTGCATCCCCTCTAAATCCTTCAATCTTTGGACTGATTTTTTAACAGTCTGGAAATTAGTCAACAAACCACCTGGCCATCTCTCTGAGATATAAAACATTCCACAGCGTTCAGCATGTTGAACAACAGCTGCCTTTGCCTGTTTTTTTGTGCCTACAAAAAGCACCTTACCGCCCTCAGCAGCAATATTCTTCATTGCCTTAATAGCGACCTTCAATAACTGCATCGTCTTTTGAAGATCTATAATGTGAATCCCGTTCCTAGCTACAAATATATAATAGGACATTCTGGGATCCCATCTTCTCGTCTGATGCCCAAAATGTACACCAGACTCTAAAAGCTCCTTCATTGTTACTCCCAATTAACCTGTCTCCTCTCTTCAGTATTTTTAATTATATAAGCACATGAAATAAAATGCTCATTGTACTCAAATTGTATCTATTTTTTAGCATTCCTTTAAAAAATCTATATCCATAATATCTATGCTGCTTATTACAATTAAATTTCATTAAACATACAACATCATTATAATTACGTCATTTGTATTATGAATGATTTTTCAATTATAAGGAATATATGTCTAACCTATCTGGAGATGCGACTTTATCAGCAAGAATCTGTTATATATGATATACAGCCCTAAGCTCAATAAATTATACCCTCTGATAAATAAAAATTCCAACAATCATGCCTATTATGGCTGCCAAATTCAATCTAATGCTGAAACTGATAATCTCTAAATTAAATCCAATTGGTGCAGTCAAATTACTCTTTACAATAGATAAGGTTGGGAACAATTTAGCCAAAAGCGTCCCCATTGCTGAACCCAAAATACCGCCGATTATCAGAAAAACTATAAAAAAACCAAGATTCCCTTTAATAAAAGTCATAATAAATTTGCTTTCAACACTTCCTCTACATATAAATTTCTGTCAAGCTATTTACGCTTAGTTTTCTCTTAAGTCTGTTACTTCCAAATAATTTCTCATCAAATCACAATAGCAGATTTATACACTTGCAGGATAAGGATTTGCATCCCACTTTTAAATCCTGATAAAATAGCATCATTTGTAATAATAAAAAACAAAGGCGCTTAATTATATATAATCCCCAATCAATATTAGGGATCAAGGCTAATTATTCTTTCTGCTTTCCCTTAAATTGATCCTTATTAAACTTAAACTTCTCAATTTTTGGCTTCATAGCTTCCTTCTGGTCTTCAGCCCTTTTCTTTGCTGATTCCTTATCAACATCCTTTGCCTCATCCATCTTCCCCTTAGCATCTCCCACCACATCATCCCTCAATCCCTCTGTCTCATCCTGGATCCCCTTAATCAACCCTTGATCTCTCTTCTTCTGATCCTCCACAAGGGATCGATCTTTTTCCCTCTGTTTATCCAGAATATCCTTGTCCTTTTCCCTTTGATCAACTACATGCTTCCTGATCTCCTCCCGCTGCTTCTCAAACTTCCTTCTTATCTCTTCCCTCATCTCCTTTATTTCAAGAAGAATATTCAACATTCTCATTCTATCCGCTGAAATCTGTTTCTTGACCATATTCTGCCCAGGAATGATATCAGTCTCTTCCCTCTCCTCTAACACAACAGGCTCGGTATCTGTTAATGAATTATTCAACACTGAAACGAGGCCGGATAAACATGCTACATTAGCCTGACCATCCTCTTCAGAAACCAGAAAATCTGTACCCCTAACACCAGCAGTGGTTGTGGGAGTCATAACGCTATACACATCCCCTTTTGCAAGTTTTCTCTTGACTCTCGAAAACATCCCCCCCTTTTCAACAAAGAATTGATACTCTTCTGTATCAGCATTAACATTAGATAAAAGCCTCTTAATGTTAACAACAGTATTTCCTAAGACCTTTACAATATTATCTCCGAAATATATATCAACAAAAGATTTATCACCGCTAGTCTTTAGGGTTATCCCCTGTCTGATCTCATCACCCACATTAGCCTTGATTATCTTCCCATCCTCAAGAATTAGTTTGACATCTCCATTGATAAAGTTAATAATACCACTAATATCAATGAATTCGTCTTTCTTCTTACAGTTTAATCCAATAATGATAAAAAGTAAAACACAAAATGAAATTACTCGTTTCATGCACTCCTCCTAGGTAATAAAGAAATCAATACTTTTCCATCATCACAACAATGTTGATTAAAGTTACAGTACAAAAAGGGAGCGTCAAGTAAAAATTACTAAAATCATCTTTATTATAACACCATCCATAAGGTTGTAAAGTGGAGGAAGGGATATAAGCATATTTGGTATCAATTCGATTTGATCAACAAAAAACCTAGTGACAGTTATAAAATCAATAGAAAAGATGACCCATTCAATGCATTGATTGGCATAATGAACACTTCTCCAAGAAAATATATTACTATATTATAGGGCAATTAATGATTTATGGCATTGGTATTGACATCGTTCAAATTAACAGAATCAAAAGACTTATTGATATCTATCATAATAGATTTATTCAAAGGATATTATCAAAGGCAGAGATAGAACAACTCCATGATCTGAATCAGCATATTTATATTTCTGGAAGATTTGCGGCTAAGGAAGCAATAATTAAAGCCATGGGAGAGAGACATGATATTAGATATAGTGAAATTGAAATCTTAAATGACCATAAAGGTAAACCCTATATTAATAACACAAGCATAATTATGGAAAAGCTATCCATACACATTGATGCAGGGCAACCTATTGTCAACATTAGCATAAGCCATGAAAGGGATTATGCTATTGCCTTAGTCATAATTGAAATACCATAGAGGCTTAATTATAGATATTATTTAGACAGACATCATTTATCTTGCTAATTTGAGGGATAAGTTATTATTAAAATGAATATTACTTATATTTTTTCTATACTGGAGTTGCTTTATGGAGTTAAAGAGAAATGAACCACTATATCAGTTGCAGGATATCGCCTCAATTTTAAGGGGAGAGAAAGGTTGCGCATGGGATAAAGCTCAGACCTCCAATACCCTGAAACCATACCTCATTGAAGAGACCTATGAGGTTATCGACGCAATTGAAAATGGTGACATAGATAATTTAAAAGAAGAACTTGGCGATCTACTATACCAGGTTTATGCGCATGCACAGTTGGCCAGTGAAGAGAAAAACTTCAATATAGACGATGTTGCCAAGGGCATCATCAATAAACTAATTCGTAGACATCCACATGTATTTGGAAATGAAAGGATTGATAACAAGAAGGATGTTATAAAGAAGTGGGAAAATATTAAAAGAGAAGAAAAAAAACCAGAGGAATCCATCCTCAACGGGATACCCAAACATCTACCAGCCCTTCTAAAGGCCTATCGGGTACAACAAAAGGTCTCCAGAATTGGTTTCGACTGGGACAGGATTGAAGATGTAAACATCAAACTCGAAGAAGAGATCAGAGAATTCAGGGAGGCGCTATCTCAAAATGATCCAGAATTGATTTATGAGGAGATTGGAGACATCTTTTTCACACTTGTCAATATATCTCGTTTTATTGGAATCAATCCGGAAGAGGCGCTTAAAAAGACTATACAAAAATTCATAAAGAGATTTCAATATATTGAAAAAGAGACATTACAGTCTGGGAAAAAGATGGATGAGATGAGCCTTAATGAGTTAGATGAAATCTGGGAAAGAGCAAAAGAACCTTAATGGTGTCAACTGTGCCAGCATGAAGGTTGTAATAACTATAGGCTATTTGTGTAATGCCATCACAAAAGAGGATGTTATTTATTATGTGTAATGTATACAAATGTAATGAAACCCGAATAACACTCTAATGGTGAGTATATATATCCTCCTTCGGGACTAAAATAAATCCTTTTCCCATTTATTGCTCAACAACATGTAGGGGAATTAGTATATGAATGACTCTTTAGCCACAACATTTGTCTTACTTGCAGTTCTATTTCTATTAGCGCTATTTATCGGCAGACTTGTCGCCAGGCTTCATATTCCTAGGGTTACTGGTTATCTGTTAACCGGTTTATTTGTTGGACCATCATTTGCTGATTTATTCAACATACAACCCATCTTAAATGCATATATATTAAATCGGCTTTATACTATATCGGAAATTGCCTTAACATTGATTGTATTTTCTATTGCTATGCAATTTCGGGGTGAATTGTTACAGCGATGGAAGCGTCGCATCATAATCTTCTCGATATCTGAAATAGTTATCACATGTAGCCTGGTTTTCCTCTGTATCCTTGTTGCTTCACTCCTGTATACTGAACATTTAATCGAAGGATTTACGCATGATATTAGCCTTCCACTTTATCTTAGCATATTCTTGAGCATTTTTGCCATTGCTACAGCGCCTGCGGCAACGCTTATGGTAATTCGTGAATACGAATCTGAGGGACCTGTAACAGATGCAGTAACTACACTTATTGGCTTTAATAATCTCTTCACAATTATAGCATTTATTATCGCTACTTTTTTGTTAATAACCCCTAAAGACAACATATTCGATTTATTATCGCAGATTATAAATCCTATTCTAATTGGTGGGATTTTAGGATTCATCATGAGTATTTGGGCTCAACGACTCGAACTTGTAACAGAATTTCAGTTATTGACACTTGGAGGCAACATAGCTGTTCTTGGTTTATGCAAATTATTTGGATATAATTTCTTACTTGGGAGTTTTGCCTGTGGGATGTTGTTTGTAAACTTCTCTCCACAAGCGGATAAGGTTTTAAACTCTATTAAACAGTTCGATTATGCCCTCTATGTGATTTTCTTTGTATTAGCAGGAGCGACTTTGCACTTGGAGGCATTAACTCATATTGGTGTATTGGGATTTGCTTATATAGTGGCTAGAATTATAGGGAAATTATTAGGATGCCGACTTGGTGCTAAATTTGGCAAATTCAAAAATCCTGAACAGAATTGGTCAGGATTTGCGATGCTAGCCCAGGCAGGAGTAGCTATTGGCTTATGTCACTCATTAAGGGATATGAATATGCCTGGCAAAGAAATAATTAGCACAGTAGTATTGGGTTCGGTTGTAATATTTGAACTCATTGGACCAATAAGCATTCGGTTCGGGCTTGTTCGAGCCGGGGAGGTGCCACTTCTCACATTACTAGCTAAAAAGGCGCCTATTGGTTCTTTTGAGGGAGTACACCAGGTGGTCAACTACTTCAGATCTTCTATCGGAATACCCATGGGGCATAGTGTAGATAACGCCAAGGATATATTAGTGAAGCATATAATGCGAACTAATGTGAATACAATACATGAAGACACTCCTTTTGACGAACTTTTGCATTTAATTGCTCACAGTCGCTATGATCGCTTCCCAATCCTAGATAAAGAGGGACGCTTTGTGGGGGTAATTGATTATAGCGACATTCGTAATGTATTATTCGATCCAATTCTTACAAATTTGATAGTAGCGCTCGATCTGGTTAAAGAGGTTCAAATAGTAACTCATCCAAACAGCACAATAGGTGATGTCCTCAAAATCTTTAAGAAACATAAAAATATAAGTTATCTCCCAGTAGTTGATGAAAATGAGACTGATCGTCTTAAAGGAATCATTAGCCAGAATGACGTACTGGCTGTGTTCCGAAAATTTTAATTAAAACATACAGGAGAAATTAAATGACTTACTTGAAAGGATATGCTGGAAGTATTCTAAAGGTAAATCTTTCGACAGGTTTAAATGAAAGAGTCCCTACAGAAGACTATGCTGATCTTTACTTAGGGGGAAGGGGTATCGCTGTCAAGATATATTGGGATGAATCCCCCCCCCATGTTGAGGCATTTGATCCAGAGAGCAGGCTCATCTTTGCTACTGGCCCTGTGACAGCGGTTACAGGTTTTGCCGGTTCCAGGTGGCAGGTCTGTGGAAAATCACCTATACACAATCAGTTCTCATTCTGCAATCTAGGCGGCGCATGGGGCGCTCAATTGAAGCATGCAGGTTTTGATGCCCTGGTTCTTCACGGCAGGGCGGATAAACCTGTCTATCTTTGGATCAATGGAGATGATATAGAGCTAAGGGATGCAACTCACCTTATGGGCAAGGGCGCAATTACCTGCCGTGAAGAACTAAAGGAAAAACATGGCTCTTCCGTTCGAGTAGTGGCCATTGGCCCTGCTGGCGAGAATGGCGTAACCTTTTCCACCTTCTTAGCGGACAGCGACTCCAGCGGATCGAGCGGATTAGCATCTGTGATGGGTTCTAAAAACCTAAAGGCTATTGCTGTAAGGGGGGAGAACAAGATCCATGTAGCTAATCGCCAAAAGATTCGGGATATAAAGGAAAAGATACTGGTAATGATTGGAGGGCCTGTTAAGGAGGTTTTACCTCTCTCTCCAATGATTCCTATAGATAGGCTAAAAAAAAACATATGCTATGGTTGTATGGGAGCATGCATACGCGCGACCTTTCCTGGTGAGGACGGCAAGAGGGGCAAGTTCATGTGTCAATCTTCTATATTCTATGAAATTCGAGCATTTCGCTATTATGGTGAATACAATGAGGTCCCATATCTGGCAAATAAGCTGTGCGATGATTATGGCCTAGATACCCATGGCGTTGAGACAATGATAATGTGGTTGAGCAGATGCTATAAGTCAGGGCTTTTAACAGATGAACAGACCGGCATTCCCATTTCTAAAATCGGAAGCAGGGAATTTATTGAGACCTTGATAAGAAAGATATCACATCGAGAGGATTTTGGAGATGTGCTTGCCCAAGGCACCCACAAGGCAGCCAGTACTTTAGGTGAAGAGGGAGAGAAGCTCATTACAGATTATATCACAAAAACCGGTTACAATCCTGTCTATGGGGCAAGGATGTACCTTACAACTGGTATATTCTATGCAACTGAGCCCAGGCTTCCGATCCAACTCCTTCATGAAGTAAGCACCTTGGCCGTTAGGTGGGCTATTCAAGCCCAAGCATCAACTTCACAATCTCCCCTTGGAGAATTTTCAATGTTAGACAGCTTGAGAAATATTGGCATCAGCTCTGATGCGATTAGAGGGATTGGCAAAAGGTTTTGGGGAAGCGAGGTAGCTGCTGATTTTTCAACATATGAGGGCAAGGCCATGGCTGGAGTCAGGATTCAGGATCGTCAATATGCAAAGGAGAGTCTCATTCTATGTGATTTCACATGGCCCATCCTATATTCGGCTGTATCTGATGACCATGTGGGCGATCCCACCCTGGAGAGCCAACTCTATACAGCAGTAACGGGTCAGGAGATCGATGAAAATGGACTATACAAAATTGGTGAACGAATCTATAATCTACAAAGAGCGGTTCATAATAGAGAGGGACGCAAGGGAAGAGAGTATGATACACTGGAGGAGTTCAATTTCATTGATCCCCTAAAAGGAGACTTTGGCAATCCAGAATGCCTTGTGCCTGGAAAGGATGGAGAACCCTTTTCAAGAAGGGGTATGGTTGTTGATAGAGAGGCATTTAAGAAGATGATGGACGAATATTATGATATCAGGGGTTGGGATGTATCCACAGGTCTCCAAACAAAGGCCAAGCTAAATGAACTCAATATGAAAGATGTGGCTCAAACACTTGAGAGTGAAGGCCTTCTCGCTTGATCCTTAGTAATAGGGCAGCAAAAGAGCTTGATGTTTTACCTCCCATCTTTGGATGTTACAATATCATCAATATTTCTTCCTAGGATGGTTTGAGCAGGGTTGGAGAAGGTAACATTAAAATTATAGTCATCTCCCATCTTGGAATCAATGTATTTATTAATAATCCTGAGGGGATCAAGCAGAAAGGCAAATATATTACCAAAGAGACCCACTTTAAACCTTCTTTCAACATAGATACTGGCATTTCTTAAAGCCTCTCCAAGGATTGCGCCCCCCATAGTTGTGAATATCATATCATTAGCAGAAGCCTGTTCATGAAACTCACCAAAATATTCCCACATCAAACTTCCTGCAAAGGCAAATGCTGTTGATGCTGAATAACCGAAACCATTACTTCTAGCGGCTTGATAATAGACTGCCCCAGAATAGATATGATAGACCGTATTCGTCCGAAAATTGTTTGTATCCAAGGACCATCCCTCTTCCACCTTCCGTTTCTGTTCTTTCCAGCTATATCCGTATTCCCAATCAACCTCATTTTCATGTTTGTTTATCCAATAGTTTGCAACACCGAGGCCATTCAAAAATATAATCTCCACACTGGTTCTTAAAAACCGATATTGAAATGATGGACTTGATTCGAAAGTAATGGAATAGTTACTTGTATGACTCCCACCTTCATCATCATAAAAGGCTAAATTGAAATTCTTAATCTCTTTAGAATATATAGTGTCATTAAGAATCACTTCATTTATATCTCTTCCACGTGTGGACATAACAAAATTCATAATCTTCTTCATTGACTCATCCCTGAGTGAGTTCGATTCAATATCATTCCTTATGTCCCAGTTAAGCCTAAATTGTTGATTTTGATTATCCTTGGAGTATATATCAAAGGCGATATAATCCGCCCCTTCGTAATTTTTTGAATTGCTTATGATGCTTATCTGATCATTAGAGTCGAATAATTTATACCTATCTGATAAATAGTTTACATCAGCGCTATGGTAATTGAATAATCCCGTATTTTGCATTAGTTTCAATACAGGAGAATTTATATCCATATCAATCAGATTTATCCTACTATTATAGTTATGATTACCCTTGGAGTAGAGGATATCGGATATCAATACACATATTATGCAAACAATGCATATTATTTCCCAGGATTTCATTATTCTCTTTAAATTAGTCATTGCTTTTGGTTTATACTAAGATGTATAAAACATCATAAGAGATATTCTATTTCAAGCACTATCCTATTCCATTGATGCTGTTTTGTGTCACTTGCTACTCTGCTGTTTATATTCCAGAATTCATAATTTATGTCAAATAAAAGATTATCCAATAAATAGTAACCAACAGATAATTTTAGCATATTTAGCATTTCATAGGCTCTCTCATTCTCTATAGCATAAAATAGATACCAGTTATATCCGGTTTGTAACCTTAGGTTGTGGATTTTATCAACCAAGAATGAAACAGACAGGGGTAATGCTACACTGTAATAAAAATTTTGTCTTCGATATACTGGGTATGATTTAAAGATGTGACTGAGATTATCCTCTTCTGCTCTTGAGATACCTGTGGCAGTGAGAGAAGAATTTATTGAAGGACCAATTCCAGCCATAAATGATGTTGTATATATACCTTGTCCAGTTGTGGACCTAATAAATCCCCACGAGAGGACTCTATACAGGAAGAACTGAATGTGGGGCTGTTTTTTGTATATTTGGTGATCCCAATGCATTGTTGAGTCCCTGAAACTCGGTCGGAAATACTCTATACCATTGAAAAAGCCATGAAGGGATCTAGTACTGCTGGAATCAGAAATTCCGTATTTATGCTTGCCAAATAAGAGAATGTCAATATTTGAATAATTCTCCCTAATCTGTGAATCATAGGCAACATAAAAGTCAAATGACATATAATCCCCTATTGACAAGGGGATATCCCTCTCCTTGGTGTTTATTGAAGGATCGTATTGCAGTTCTCCTGCAAAATATATGCTACCCTCTTTCCATTGAGGATAAAACTCTCTATTATCATGGGTTCTGTTGTATCCTATGGCCACATGTGAAAAAAATATCTGGTTATTAACCTGGGACCTGTCCTCTGAAAATAATGGATTCAACATGAAGGCTAGCATCATATTCCTGGCATAAGCATTATCCAGTGGGAGTTTCTCTTTGATAATAAAATTCCTTTGCCAGTGCTGACCCCCATTAGCAAGGGATATAACAAATTTAATCTGGTCTGTTTCCTCTGCTACTTCAATTTGTGCTCTGATCTCTCTGTATTTATAATTATAATAATAGGCTCTCAGTTGATTAGTCTCTATTACAACCTTCCAATCCTTCTTCTGAAGGATTTGCCTGTATTCACGAAGTAGATAATGAATGTTCTTCTGAATCTCCTCTTGAGATATGTTTTCGGAATTTGAAGAAAAGGCAAAAACTGGAAGAGAGGGTATTGCGATCAGGTAAAGCCTAAGAGCTGTGTCTACTATTTTTAATATCCCTTTCATAATACTTTATCGCCTTATTGAATCAATGGCCTCCTTAAATTTCGGGAGAGCCCTACGGATCACCTCCTCAGAGACACAAAAGGATATCCGGAAATAGCCAGGACCACCAAATCCGCTTCCAGGAACCACAAGAATATTATACTTCTGCAGATGCTCAACGAATTTAATATCATCACTAATTGGCGATCTGCAAAATAGGTAGAATGTCCCTCCAGGTTTTGTAAACTCATATCCCGCCTCTTGCAGCCCGTTCACCAGTAGCTCCCTTCTACTTTTGTAAACATCAACATCAATCGAGAGATCACAGATCTGTACAACAACCCTCTGCATAAGAGCCGGGGCATTAACAAACCCAAGAATCCTGTTACTGAGGATGAGACCTGACATAAGCATATCACACTCAACGCTTGAAGGATTTACAGCGATGTATCCGATCCTCTCGCCTGGAATAGAGAATGTTTTTGAGAAGGATGATACAACAATTGAGTGAGCATATTGCTTCAAAATGCTTGGCACTTTGATGCCATCATACACAATCTCTCTATAGGGCTCATCGGAAATAAGATAGATTATTCTATTCTTCCTGGCATAACTCTCCAATAATCCTGAGAGTTCTCTTATCTCATCCTCGGAATATACAATCCCAGTGGGATTGTTTGGTGAATTGATAAGTATTGCTTTTGTTTTGTTGGTTATGGATTTATCAATTTTTTCAATATTGAGGGAAAAATCCTCCTCAGTATCAACGAGGATCATCCTGCCCTGATGATTATCAATATAAAACCCATACTCAGCAAAATATGGTTTCGGAACAATAACCTCCTCACCTGGATTTAGGATCGTCTTTAAAATAATATTCAATCCACCAGCTGCGCCACAGGTGATAATAACATGCTCCCCATCAATATGGATCTCATGGTCCAGGGATACCCTTTTAGCAATCGACTCACGGGAATCAGGGAATCCAGCATTTGGCATGTACCCATGAACACCAGGACTCTGATCTTCTATTATACCCCTTAACACACTGTAAAACTCTTCTGGGGGATTCAAATCCGGATTCCCCAGACTGAAGTCGAAAACTCCCTCTTCGCCAAGCCTCAATTTTAACTTAACACCCTGCTCAAACATCCTCCTGATCCATGAAGACCTCTCAATAGAATCAATAATTTTTGCTGAAATGTGCATTAAAGCTATACTCCCTATTTGAAAAAAATTGATAATACATAAAACAGGCTTATGTGTGATTTAATAAAGATTAAGAGAGAGATTATTTATCCAGACTTTTTCATACATAGAGGGAAATACTAATATTATAACAATGATATCCAATATGCATTATTATGTATTTTCTGGTTGGGGTTTAAATTATATCTCAACACCCCATTGAGCGATAAAGTCATTTCTAATGATCTATTATCCATTGGCAAAGGTATGTTTCTTTACATAAATGAGAAAGGGAGCTTAGACAAATTATATCTTCAAATTACAAGATAGAGATATACAAAGGGCTAACCAGAGTCTATTTCTATGTTCCCCCCTGCATGTGCAACCTTGTGACTGTTAAACCTTCCATTGCAATAATTTTCAAAATCTATTTCAGCAGGGAGGTGGGATATAAAAAATCCCACGAGAATACTGAATTTAAGTGTTTAAAGATACCTACTGAAATAGATTCTAATTTCTCCCCCTTGGGGTGAGATTTTTCTTCTCCCTAGGGCACAATCATTTCACAGCAACCCATTGGGAAGCATAAAACGAGGCTATTCCCAATGGGTTATGCCTCTTCCTTCACCACCATTACAAAAAAGACTAACCAGTTAGGGTTACCTTTGCATTAGTAATAACATCAATATCCCTCTCTTTAGCCTTTGCCTTACAGATGATTTCTGTATTCGACTCTTTCCACATCTGAACAACAATGGTTTCGCCAGGGAATACTGGTTTAGAGAAACGAACCTTAATGCTCTTGAATTTCTCGGGATTATTGTCCGTATAGGCTTCAATTACAGCTCGACCCACATTTCCGTATGTACAGAGCCCATGAAGTATGGGCACATCGAATCCACCCATTTTAGCCATTTCTGGATCAATATGTAGCGGATTCTTATCCCCGGATAGGCGGTATAGAATTGCCTGATGTGTCATTGTGGGATATTCAATTACCTTATCGGGTTCTCGATCTGGCGGTTCATTACCAGGCTCAGGAGCCTTAGGATCATCCGGCTTCCCGAATCCACCCTCGCCACGAATATATGCCGAGAATGTATTTTTTATCATAATTTCACCGGTATCAGCATCCTTGGAATCAACATCCATTACAAGCAGCGCTCCCTTAACCTTGTCGTAAATGCCGGTCACCTTGCCTGAACTAATAACTTTGGCGTTTATTGGCAGGGGAGATTTAACAATTTCAGTATACTGCTCTCCATGAAGTAGCATCATCAAATTGATATCTAAACCAGGCAGACTAATAAGATTGCCAATGGCCCCGAATACAGGAACAACACCAAAAGTGGGCAGCGCCTTAAGCCCATTCTCATAGGTGTATTGAAGCACCTTTTTAGGATCAACTTGATTCTGATTAACCCCAATTCCAACTCCCAATGCATAGAGTATGAGCCTGTCAGCATCCCAAGTAAACTCTCCGCCTTCCAGCTCTGCACCTAATGCTTTTTCTCTGTCAATAGGCATATAACAAATCCTCCTTTGTAAGTACTATTTAGGGATGAATCCAATAGTAGTATACTAATGGAAACCCTAAGATTGGTTTAAAATTATTAACTCTGATTAAAGATTGAGAATCTTTTAATTCATAGAACCATATCACAGAACATATATTCATTGTCAAGTGAATTCATGAGCTTTGTTCCTTTTCGTAATGCACTCTGTAACCTGAATAACATTCATCCAGTCTTGAGTTGGATTAATGAATCACTATCTTTTGGTGGGAGAGTGAAATAATTTTATGTATGAGTAATGGATGTTTACCCATATCCTGATTCACTAAGGGAGTCGATACAACGCAGTTTCCTCAGTTATAAACTTAGCAAATATTTTTTCTAATGCATTAAAACCAAATTCATACATCATAATTTATCACATACTTGAATACAGATAACAGGTGACAGCATTTATATTTAAAATTACATAGCATGAAATTGTTATCCCTTGATAAATACTTCTCTTAAATGGGAAGACGTATGATGAAACATGCCCCCCTTCCGGGTTCTGATTCAACCTCTATTATTCCATTGTGATTCAATATTATCTGCTGACATATCGAAAGACCAAAACCAATGCCCTTATTCTTTGTTGAAAAAAGCGGCCGAAAAATTCTATCTTTATTCTCTGAAGCAATACCTGGGCCTGTATCTTCAAAGATGATTTCGACAATATCGTCTTCATTAGAGACCCTCATTTTAATCGCAAGCCTTCCCTTTCCTTCCATCGCTTCAATGGCGTTATTAATGATATTGTTAAAGGTTATACAGAGTTGTTCCATATCCCCATAAACCGCCACCTTCTCATCCTGTATATCTACATTAATTTCCACTGTATTGGGTATGTTTAATGTCGAGATAGCATAATTCAGCGCTACTGTGAGGTCAATCCTATCTTTCCTTGGCTTCTTCAGATTTGCTAGATTCACAAGACTATTAATTATATCTCTTGAGCGTCTCACCTGTTCTCTGATACGATTGATATGCTGCTTCAATTTTGAATCTGAATCTGATAATTTTGTTTGAATATAGTATGCAGAGCTCTCAATAATACCTAGAGGATTCCTGAGTTCGTGAGATAGATTTCCCGAAAATTCGCCGAGAACAGCCAGTCGTTCAGCTATGATGAGCTTCTCCTGAGCTTCATTCAGTTCTTTTGTCCTTTCCTTAACCAGTTCCTCCAGATGATAGCGATATTTTACCAGTTCCTCCTCTGCCAATTTATGCTCAACCTGTAATCGTTTCTTCTCAATAGCAGCATGGATGGTCTGCGGAAGCCGTCGGATATGACTTGGGGTTTTGATAACATAATCATCAGCCCCCCTCTTCATCGCCTCCACAGCTATCTCCTCTGATCCTGTGCCAGTGACAATTACAATCGGCAAAGAGAAATCTTTTCTCTTAACTGCATCGATCACCTCCAGCCCTTCGAAACCTAGAATGTTGAAATCGCTCAGAACGAGATCAAAATCTCCATCTGACAACTGAATATTGAATTCCTCAATTGAAGTAGCCTCGATTACCTGAAAATTCCCATACTCAATTTCAAGCGAATCCCTTACCAGTTCTCTATCTAGCGAATTATCATCTATATATAGAATACGATTCATTTTACTCATAATTTCCCCTTATACTAAAACAATCAACTATTGTTAATTATGAAATTCCACAAAAGAAAATGCACAACCCCTCCCCCCTGTAAAAGAGAAGGAATTGCGTTACAATTAAACAATTTAATTTTGGTAAAGCATATCTTAAATACAAAACATAAAAATCATTCCTTGTTACTTATCCAATCCGGAGGGCCAACATTTAGCAGCATCCAATATTCATCTATTTTCCGAATCACTTCCATAAAACCTTCAAAAGATACAGGTTTAACCAGATAGCTGTTTGCGCCATTGTCATAACTTAAAGCCCTGTCCCCATCCTCCATAGATGACGTAAGTATAACAACAGGTATTCGCTTAAGACCATGAGCCTGTTTAATCCTCTGCAGCACCTCATGACCATCAACACCAGGCATCTTTAAATCCAAAAGAATCAAGTCAGGAATAGGATATTTCTGTCTGTCTGAATATTTATTTTTACCAAAAAGATAGTCAAGCGCATCCTTGCCACAATTAACATAATTGATTTTATTTCCCAGATGTGCCTCTCGAAAGGCGTCGAGTATCAACTCCACATCCATGAGATTGTCTTCTACAAGAAGAATGTTTGCAGCTTTAGCCATATTATCTTCCTTTTACTATTATTTGTATTTGTTATGTGAATAATGATTCTAACGGCAACTCTACAATAAAAGAACTCCCCTGTCCCACAGCAGATTCTATACATATCTGCCCCCCCAATAAATCCAATGATTTTTTCACAATAGCTAAACCAATGCCCGTGCCTGGGTATTCATTCTGACTGTGCAGCCGTTGAAATATATGAAATATCTTATCGTGAAATTCAATGGGAACACCTATGCCGTTATCAATCACGCTGACAATAATACTCTTGGCATTATTGCGCCAGTCTACAATAATATTAGGAATAACATCAGGGGCATGATATGTTAGAGCATTATCGATCAAATTTGAAAAAACCTGGATCAGAAGGGTCTTATCACCAATAACAACCGGTAGATCATCAGGAATGCTAATAGTTGCCCCCATATCCGTCAATCGATCAGATAGGCTACCCATAACCAATGCAAACACCCCGTTTAATGGTACAGGTCTAAAAGCTATAGAGCGACGTCCAAGGCGGGAGTAACGCAATAGGTCAGTTATAAGTCGATCCATTTGAAAGCTTGCTTGAATTATATTTGTAAAGTAATGCCTGATCTCCTCATTCAAGTCATTCCAATAGCGGTGGCTAATTATTTCAGCAAATCCACTGATAGCGCGAAGTGGAGACCTCAGATCGTGTGATACTGAATATGAAAACGATTCAAGCTCCCTGTTTGCTAATTCAAGCTTTATTGTCCGCTCTTTTACCAAATCCTCCAGATGATCGCGATACCTCTCCAGCTCTTCCTCCGCTTTTCTGCGTTCAGTGATATCCTCTCCTGAACTGAGAGAGCCAACGATGTCTCCCACCTCATCTATTAGAATTGTGTTATGCCAGGCAATGATCCTCACCTCGCCACCTTTTGTTAATACTGGATTCTCATAATACTCAACCGGTTCGATCCCCCCTGACATCAATTTCTGGAAAACTGATTTCACATTTTCACTTAACTTTTCCGGAAGGAAATTTTCAAACCAGTTCTTACCAATTATCTCCTCTTGAGGATATCCAAGAATCTCGCAACCCTTTTTGTTAATAAGTGTAACCTTCTCTTTTGAATCTATCGCCACAAACATCACTCCTGCAATATCGAGGTATTTCCTTGTAGTATCTCTCTCCTTCTGAATTGTATCCTGATACTTTCTATTTGCAAGGGCAATTGCAATGCTCTCTACAATCTTTTCAAAGAATGTGATCATCTCCGGAGTAAACTTGTACTTTTGCTTATCATTTAATTGCAAAAGACCAATGATCTCGCTACCTGAGCGAAGAGGGATAAGCGCAACAGATTCATAGCCCTCCCCATTACATCGGTTTCTGGTACGAGCCTGACGATCTTCTTCTGTAGTGGAAGCAATAAGTTCAGTTGTGCTGTTTGTCCAAAAACTGCCGCCCTCAGTAAAAAATGACAACGAAGGATCAGTTCTTCCGCAAATAACATTGCCACACATGCATTCCAAAACTGGATTGCCCGTCGAATCTCGCATCAGCCTCCCAACTGAGTCTCTTGCACAAAGATATCTCTCAACCTCAACAAACTGAGTTGAAAAACCATTTATCATGTAATATGGATAATCTTCACCATCCTGTAAACGGAGACCAATGGCGTCAAATCCAGTAATCTCCTTAATCTTTCGAAGAATATTCTGTATTACATCTTGCTTATTTCCGTACTGATTGAGTATTTCCAGAACTTGAGTTGCTAAGTACTGACGATCCCCCTTCAGCTTAGTTTCGGTAATATCCCGCAATATAATAATAATTACCAACTCCCCCTTAAGATTATGCGTATGCATTGAAACATCAACATCCATTAAGGCACTATCCTTGCGCTTCAATTTAGCTTCATAACTATGAATGGAACCGTCCCTTTGGAGTTGATTCAACATTGAATCATACTCTTCTATATTTTGATAAATATCTCTCAGGTTTATTCGATTTATATCCTCCTTAGTGTAGCCAATCATGTTAAGCATAAACCTATTACATAACTGCATCACACCGTCTTGAGTGATAAGGCCTATGCCGCATGGTACATTTTCAAAAATCCTATGCCAACGAGCCTCTGAGTCCAGCATCTCCTTCCTTGCAGCTTCACGACTTGCAATTATTCCTGATATCGTTAAACCAAATGCAGTAAGACTTATCATCATTAAAGATCTCATAAACATCTCATGATTAGGGATACCAAGAATCAGAGAGTCCCAGAATGACACCTCATAAAAAAATAAGCAATCAACAGCAGCATCGATGAACCAGACAATCAGACCAAATATTATTGAAAGTGTAATGAGTATCCCCTTGGATTTCATACATCCTCATTAATATGAAACTTCATAGCGTTCAACCTAAGGATATCTAATTTTCCTGTTACATTAATTAATTCGAAAATAGATGAATAGCTATATAATTATCTTCAGTATTAATGACCTGCCTTATCTTATATATAATTACACACTCAGCAACTCCACAATGAAGGTGCTACCCCCTCCCACCTCCGACTTCACACTTACATGCCCCCCCAACAACTCCACAGATTTTTTTACAATAGCCAAACCAATGCCAGTTCCGTGATATTCATCCTGACTGTGAAGCCGTTGAAATATGCGAAATATTTTTTCATGATATTCAGTGGAAATGCCTATGCCATTATCAGAAACATAAATTACAGCGCGGTCAGACTCATTACACCAGCTTACCCTGACCTCAGGAATAACGCTAGAGTCATGATAGATTAGAGCATTATCGATCAAATTTGTAAAAATCTGTATAAGAAGGGTTTTATCACCCAATACTACCGGCAGATCATCGGATACACAAATACGTGATCCTGTTTCTTTTACTCGGTCAGATAGGCTACTCTTAATCCAGGAAAAAACTTCACTTAATGGAATAGGTTGAATTGATACTGATTGTCGCCCAACGCGAGAGTAATCGAGCAGATCATTAATAAGCTGATCCATCTGAGAGCTTGCCTGTACAATGTTATCAAAGTAATGCCTACCCTCTTCATTCAGGCTGTCCCTGTGACGCCGACTGATAATTTGAGCAAACCCACTGATGGCGCGCAGCGGAGCTCTTAGATCGTGCGAAACTGAATATGAAAAGGATTCGAGATCCTTATTAGCGGCTTCAAGCCTTGCTGTACGCTCCTCTACGCGCTCTTCTAACTCCACATTAAGGGTACGTATCTTCTCCTCCATTCGCTTCCGTTCGGTAATATCCTGTGCCATTAACAAGATCGCACCCTTGCCTTCCCATTTAAATGGAAGTAAAGAAAGGTTTGCATAAAAATACGATCCATCCTTTTTTTTAAATTGAACTTCTCTACCGGGGAGCATGCTATCGGTCTGTAATTGTTGTATTAAATGATCGCGATCTAATATATTCACATACATTTCCTTTACATTAACTCTCGCCATCTCGGACTTGGAGTATCCCAACAACTTTTGAGTATATTCACTCCATGTAAGGATCTTGCCATTATGATCAGTAATGCCAATGATAATGGGGGCTCTCTCGAAAAGTGTGCGATAACGAAACTCTGATTCCCTCAGCGCTTCATCTGCTTTTCTCATATCGTCTATCAACATTGCATTCTGAAGGGAAATGGCTGCCTGAGAAGCTAATAACTGAAGAAGCTCCACCCGATCAGGGGTAAAGGCGCCTGCAGTTATATTATTTTCCAGATAAAGAATACCAATCAATTCTGCCTGTTTTATTACAGGCAGACAGAATATAGACCTCGGTTTGCTCTTAACCACATAAGCATCGAATCTATAATCTCCTTTGTTGGGGGCATCGTCTAAAACGATAAAATCCAATGATCTTTTTACATAATTTATAACAGGCTTTAACAGGTCATCCCTCTCCCCAAGAGGTACAGCTTTAATAATAGATAACTCTTTATCCAACACTATCCTTTCAGCCTCTACAAAAGGTTTATCGTCTTTAATTAGAATTATAACCCCCCTGTTTGCGCTTGAACCCTCAAGAACGATCTTCATCAATTTATCAAGCAATTCCTCTAAAACAATCTCGCTGGAGATCGCTTGAAGTGAGTTTACAATGCTTAAGTAATCAAGCATTATTGTTGCATCAGATTGTAAATGATTATGCAATTCTGAAAGATAAGGATATTCATTCTTCAGATCAGTTGCCTTAATAACAGCTCCCCAGCGTCTGTATCCTCTATAAGCTTCCTGCATATATACCCGAGCTATCTTCTCCATTCCTTCAGAAAGATAAAAATGAGCAGCGCGTTCGTTAGCCATGGCCTCATCCTGAATAAATCCATTCTGATTGGCCAATTCAACCGCTCCGTCATAAAGGTTGATAGTTGACTTTATTTCTCCCCATAATCTGGATATTTCCGCCTCAACAAACAAATATTTATGCTCAAAATTTTCCGGCGCGTGTGCAGCCCACTTCTTCATTTTCTCCTGATTAGACTCTACCTTTTCCAGATAATCCGCTTGTTTATCATCGCTTGCGCTAGGATAATAAGCAAGCAATGATAATGAATAATAATAATAATATTCAGCTACAAGATTCATGCCTATCATAGTATTTATGGATTTTTCACCTTTTTCGGATATAGTTATGGAATTTCTATAATCGCCATATAAATATAAAATTATTTGTTTTGCTACAGTATAATATCCAATACCAGTAAGCATATTTGTTCTTTCCCATTCCTGAACTATCTCCTTTTCATCGCATATCTCACCCTTAATAAACAGCTTATCCTCACTCATCTCCAAGAGATTGATCACCATCTGGTACCAAAGTTTATACTCCTGAATAACGCTTAACTGCTTGTACTTCAGTATAACTTCATAGTATTTATCTATCATTTCCCGTAATTCACCTAAGGGCTCACCCATAAGGAATGAAGTAATAATAAGATGGTTCACAGCATATGACGCATATGACAGGTCCCCTGTTTCTGAGCCGCTTCTGTATGATTCAAGGAGATAGGGAAGATCTTCCCTGTAATGATTATTCCAGTGATTTATCATATCTCCATAAACATAAAATACCTTTGCTTTAAATTCTACTGCATTAAATCTATAAACAAGCTCCAACGCGAGCCTACCAAATCTATACCCAAGTTCAATTTCCCCCAATCTACCGCATAATATTAAACCATAGACAACATACGCAAAGGAGGTATTTTTTGTGTTACCGCTGGTTAATGATATATTTACCAGCTTCAATATTATCAATGACATATATTCCGGAGTTGTCGTATATGCAGCGACTGAGCAGGATATTAGAATACGGGCAATTGCTATTTTATTAACGTCATTTAGATCAGGGAGGTAGGCAAGTTCCTCTATTTCTCTACCCCCTATATTCTGTTTCACAAGATTCATCTCTTCATTTATTAATTCAGGGCTTGCCTCTCCTGGCATGTCAACACCCAGCATGGTAAGAGCCTCTCTCCCCAAACTTATAGCCTCAAGCCTCCTATTAAGAATGGTAAAGCTTGTAATCTTTGTCTCATATACTCGTACTTTATCCAATAATCTCTTTGCATTCTTTAAAACAGTATCTAAAAAGATTTCAGCCTGCTCATTTTCTCCAATTAGATATTTTACTTCGCCAATCTCTGTATATAATGAAAGGGCTAAATCATATTCCTTTTCCCATGCATCGCAATGCAAAAGATTTATCCCAAATTCAAGATATAGATCTGCTGTTTCATATGCTGTCGAGGCCTTGGCTTTCTGCCCGGCTAAAAGGTTCAATCTGGCAAGCTCTCTCAGCTCCCCCTGGTCAGTAATAAGCTCCATTCCAAGGTTTAACTGATCTACTATATTAAACACATTCTCTGATATCTCCTCAATCCCTGCCTTTTGAAGCAGAAGCTTTCCAATTCTATAATGCTTCCTTTTCCTTTCCTCATCCAAGGTAATGGAGTAAACAGCCTCTTGTATTCGATCATGAGAAAATCTAAATGCATCATGCATTAAAAGCACAAAACCACTCTCAAGTAACACAACAATATTTTCATATATTTCGTAAACAGTTTTATTGTAAGATTCTGCCAGCACTTCAATACTAAACTTGCTTCCAAAGCATGAAGCTGTCTTTATAATATCCAGGGGGCCATCCGGCAGTCTGAGTATCTTCTCAGTCATAAGATCAACTACATTATCTGTTACATCCATCTCCTCAATGCTTTCAACATCCCATTGCCATCCAGTCTGCGTTGAAAAGACCAGCAACTTTTCATCACTAAGTTTTTCTAAAAATTGTTTAATAAAAAAGGGATTGCCTCCAGTTTTTTTATATATAAGCTCAGACAGAGAATTGATAACATCGGGACTACGCTTTAAAGTGTCAGCAATCAACAGATTGATACTATCTATACTGAGAGGTTGTAATATTATTTGATCAAACTTAATCCCTAAATTTTCAATATCATTTAGCCACAGCGTTAAGCGATGAGAAGGCGTAATCTCATTGTCTCGGAAAGCGCCAATAAACAATATATATTGTATAGACGAATCATCAATCAATATCCTAATAAGATCCAAACTTGCAGAATCCGCCCACTGGAGATCATCAAAAAATACAACAATAGGATGATCTGCTTTAGATAATACCCTAATAAAATCCTGAAAAACAAGATGAAATCTCCTTTGAGATTCATCAGCCCTGAGTTCAGGAATCTCAGGTTGTTTCCCAGTTAACAGTTCTACCTCTGGAATAATTTCAGCAATTATCCTGCCATTGTTTCCAAGGGCTTCTTTTAAAAGTTCTTTCCATAAATTAATTCGCTCCTCGCTTTCTGTAAGCAACTGCCTTATAAAACCCTGGAAAGCCTGAATAATGGCACTGTATGGCACATTCATTCTCAATTGATCAAACTTCCCCCATAAAAAATAACCTCTATGCTCCACAATGGGCTTATGCACTTCATTTATGAGTACACTTTTCCCTACACCTGCATAACCGGCTACCAGCATCAGACCTGATGCTCCATTGCTGATGCGGTCAAAGGCTCTCATCAATATGCCGATCTCTTCCTCCCGGCCATAGATTTTCTGAGGGATCAATATTCTATCTACATGTAATAGGTCATCGCCACCAATGACAAAGGGCTCAATCTTACCTTCCCTTTTTATTTGATTTATACATCTTTCCAGATCCTCTACAATTCCACCAGCATACTGATACCTATCCTCAGCATTCTTAGAGAGCATTTTCATTATGATCTGAGAAATAGCCTCAGGAACCTCTGGATTATATTCCACTGGGGGTTGCGGATTTTTTGCAATATGACTGTGAAAAAGCTCAATTGGATTAAATGAAAAGAAGGGAAGCCTTTTAATCAACATTTCGTATAACACAACACCAAGGGAATAGAAGTCAGTGCGATAATCCATGAAACGATTCATGCGACCAGTCTGCTCAGGTGATATGTAGGGCAGCGTGTCTCTTAACACTTCTGAATTATAGATGTCCTCAATCTCATTGATCAGGATGGACGAAATCCCCCAATCTATTAACTTAATCCTTCTTGTATTTTTATTGATTAAAATATTTATAGGTTTAATATCTTTATGGATTAGACCCGAATGATGAACATCTATCAACGCTTTTGAAAGTTGAATGGCAATCTCTATAAAAACTGAAATATTTTGATAGCTATTATGATAATACTCTCTAAGTGGTATTCCGGTGAAATCCTCTGATACAAGGGCAAGGCCATGGCTATATCTTTCCAAACTGTAGGTTTTTACAATAAAATCAGATTCCAGATTCTGTATCACAGAAAATTCTTGTTTAAAATGTGCAAAACGCGCCTCAGAAACTGCGACTTTGTCAAAAGTCTTAATCATTACAGGCAAGTCATCGCTCTTCCTGATTCCACGGAAAAGGGCAGAATGATACCCATGAAAGAGCTTTTCCTTGATCAAATACCCAGATAATTCAATCATCTTCATTCTCTTCGACCATTTGTATAAATCCATCAAATTGAATAAACACTATATTAGAAAACATGCATTTAATAATGTCTATGGGTAATTCTTGATTTCTATAGGTAGGTATCTGTTCTATGACATTCTATTTATATTATGTCAGTGGCATGTTTTATTATTGTGATGATATATTTAATCCATAAAATAAATATCGCTAAATTTTATTTATGATAGTACTATAAGACATTTCTTGCGTGGATATCTCAATGATTTCAAATGATGGGTGATCATATTATTTCTTACATCCTCTCATTCTCCAGGCGCCAATCTCATTTTCTGATTTAATATCATTGATCAGTTTACCAGAATAACCCAATACATCCCTCAATATTTCCTCTGTTTGCTCACCAAGATCAGGAGGTGGATCGGGCTCCCCCTCTATCATTCCATGCATCTTGAATACTGAACCAATAGTCTTATATTTTTTCCCCTTAAGTTCCATTTCTTTAATCATATTATTATGCGAAACCTGCGGATCCTTAGTAACCTGATCATAATTATAAACAGGACCTGAAGCCCAGTCATTCTCATCGCGAAAGAGCCTAACCCACTCCTCTGTGGTCTTCTGCAGCAATGCCTCCTCAAAATATTTCGTAAACTCTTCCTTGTTTACAACTCTGCTCACTATATTGTTATACTTTGGATCTTCCAACATCCATCCAAGACCTACAAGCTCTATTAATTTATCTTCATTGGTTGGGCCTAATGTCATTGATCCATCTTTAGTCTTAAAAATACCATACGTTGGAAGCATATGATGCCTTCTTCCCTGGAAACTGACAACCTTACCGCTAGAAAAGTAGCTTTGAAAAAGCACCTTCTGCATAAATAAAAGGGAATCTAGCATATTAGCATCTACCTTTATACCCTCCCCATCCTGATTTTTATTAATTAGGGCAGCCAAGATAGATAGAACCGCATATATTCCACTCATCAAATCTGCCAACGCAATTCCCCCTGGCACCACGGGTGAACCACCAGGCTCGCCACAGACGCTCAATATACCGCTATGACCGCAGGCAACTATATCAAAGCAGGGATATTCAGTATATGGACCTGTGGCCCCAAAGCCAGTAAGATTACACTGAATAATATTGGGATTAATTTTCTTCAAAGCATCAAAGTCAATACCAAGTCTCTGGGGAACATCCGCTCGAAAATTAGAAAAGACTATATCTGAGACCTTAACCAATTCATTAAAGGCCTCTTTCCCAAGCTTCCCCTTCAAATCCAATACCACACTCTTTTTATTTCGATTAAGGGTTAACATATAATAATTCTTGACATCTACTTTTATTTCTGAATCACCAAATCTCATCAAATCCCCCAATGGAGACTCCAACTTAATAACTTCTGCCCCCAAATCTCCCAAAAGCATTGTCGTAACAGGACCGGCATCCGCCTGACTCAAATCGAGGACCCGAATTCCACTCAATGGTCCTTTAGTAATTGCCATTCATTATCCTCCTAAACTTATTACTCTTTCGATTGCTCAGATATTTCTTCCTCGCTAGGCATCCTGATGATCTGAGCACCTTCACTACGTGTCTGTAGATACGCGACATTTTCTGCCTTAATCTTTTCAATCATATCATCCGAATAGCATAGAATATCCTTTAGTATCTCATCAGTATTTGCACCCAAATCAGGGGCTGATTCGAATGTCCCCTCAATTAGGTCTTGATTATTTCCCTTTGATAATTTAAATAAAGATCCAAGCGTGTTGTATTTTTCCCCCTTTAGCTCCATCTCAATGATCATTTTATTATGCAATACCTGTGGATCATTAAATATTTGCTCATAATTCAAAACAGGTCCACAGGCAAGATCATTTTGATCACGGAGAAGTTTAATCCACTCCTCGGTTGTTTTCTCTAATAAAGCATCCTCAATATATTTATCAAGCTCTTCCCGATTCTTTACCCTATTATCAGGTTTTGCGAAACGAGGATCACTCAAAGTCCATTCAAGCCCTATGAGTTTGAGAGCTTTATCATGATCATCTGGGCACATCGTTATATGACTATCCTTTGTATCATATATTCCATATCCAGGGCCAAAGAGATGCCGCTTTCCCTGAAGACCAGGCTCTTCTCCTGATAAAAAATAGTATTGAAACATGACCTGTTGAAGCAACAAGAGTCCATCGAGAAGATTTGTTTCTATTTGCACTCCTTTACCATCCATCTTCCTCCTTACCAAAGCAGCTAATACTGACATTGAGCCGACAATGCCGCCCATCATATCAGCCAAAGCAATACCCCCAGGTATTATTGGAGCCTTGCCAGGTTCACCGGAGATACTCAATATACCGCTATGCCCACAGGCTATAATATCAAAAGAGGGATAACCAATAGCTGGTCCAGTCTCGCCATAACCAGAGATGTTACAGCGTATTATTCCTGGATTAATTTTCTTAAGTGTATTAAAATCAGTACCCTGCCTTTGGGGAACTTCCGCCCGTGTGTTGGAATAAACAACATCCGATTTTCTAACGAGATCATAAAAAGCCTTTTTGCCATATTCTCCTTTCAAGTTTAAGACCAGACTCTTCTTATTTCTATTGATACCAATAATATACAAATTTTCAATGGTTACTTCCTTATTCCCCATTCTCATCATATCGCCAGTAGGTGATTCTAATTTGATAACCTCCGCTCCCAGATCCCCTAAAAGCATAGTTCCATATGGACCGGCATGCATATGAGTCATATCAAGAATTCTAATGCCATTTAGTGGACCCTTTGTTATCGCCATTTATCTGCTCCTCATTTATTATAATTACGCTAACAGTATGGATTGATATTACATGAAATATGCATATTATATTGCAAGGATCATTCGATTCGGAATCAAATTCACTGAACCATAATAACATGTTAAACAATCTCTCTTAAGAGTCTATCTTAGTAGTAAAATATAGTAAGAAACTAATCGGTTACTTACAATCATATACCATATTTGATTATATTAATTCAATATTATATATATATTTTAGAGCGAGGGAGTCAACTTAAAAAAGTTAGTATGATTAAAAAAACTAGGCCCGAATTTGAATTCGGGATATGAATACTATCATCATTAGTATAAAGTAATCGCTAACTCAATCTGGACAATAATAATAATAATAATCGATATATGGCTTATCACAGATTCTAAATAAGATTTACCTTCACAAGTATGGATAGTGTTCTTATTATAAGATCATCTCAATTTATATTTTCCAATATCAATTAATCATTCCTATTACTTAGGATAGTATTTCTGTTACGAATTTTTTTGACAAATTCCCTATGAAATATATATGAGCCACTAACATTATTGAAAATGTGATTTTTGATCCAAAATCTAATTTCAGATTATCCATCTTTATTTAAGATAGATATAAATGTTCAGGTGATTATTGTTTTTGTCCCATTTCATTGAAGCTATACATTTTTAAATATTTTCTACTTTATTCTAATTAAAGAAATGACGATAAATGATATTGTATGGAATTTGCTTATTTAAGGATGAAACAGTACTATGGAAGACAATAATACATGGATATTTCCTAACAACATAGAATTTGAAACAATACCGGAGTATTCCAAAAAATTTTCTGTTATACCTCATGATAAAACTATTATATTCGATCTCCGGCAAACGAAAACCACGCATTCATCCTTTATTGGTTTTTTAATACACGCTAAGCAAAAGATTGATAAGGAGGGCGGTATTCTAATTCTTAAAACTTCCCCATCATTTGATAAAATTTTAAACATGCTCAATGTTTCGACCTACCTAAACTTTACTAATCAGGAAATGGATGAGGTTGATAATCCATTATATTCGCCAAAATTACAAAAATCAAATAAACAACCTATAATATCTCACTAATAATACACTTGCCCATAAGTTGCACATCAGAATCGAAGTATGTGAACTTTGACATATACTTTTTATAATGTCTAATGTTTCTGATATTTATCTCTCTTGACTTAAATTCACATAACCTATACTATAAAACAAACCTCCTTCAAGTTCACGAAAATGATATATTAAACGTAAACGGAAGAAGGAAGAAACACTCCTAATATTCAATCATCCCTACAAGATAAAAAACGGTTGGACATCATCTTGAAATGAAAATGCGATTATACTCGATAATAGTAATCCTCACTTTTTATAATCAGGGGACCTCTAATCTCTTTTCACTCACGAAATATAAAGAAGTTCAGCTTTTCGGAATGAAAATATATTCACAAGAATATATATTAGAATATCTAAATCTAAAAAAAATTTCTGTTGATAGGGAACGCTATAAATCCGTTTCTAAATCTATTTTAGAATTCTATAAAAAAAGGGGTTATACATTGGTTAAGACCCATTTGATAGAAGAGACCAAGCATTCCTTGAAGATCATTATAGATGAAGGTCGTCTGGGGAAAATAGTATTCCATAGGCTCAGCTCAATTAAGACTATAATAATGCGTCAAGAGTTTAATCTAAAGCATAAAATCTATAATAAATATGCAGTAGAAAGAGAGACTAACCGACTTAAAAAAAAATATGGATATAAAGATATACATATTATCATACAACCGGCTAAAGAATTTGATAAAGCCTCCTTTCAACTCTACAAGGAGTTTGAACTACCTGGTTTAGGGAAGACTAGTCTACCCTTTCTCGATAAATTCGGATATGCTAATAGTTTAATAGTAGTGTTTGAACCACATCCGTCATCTCCAGTCAATAAATTTGATTATGGACTTAAAACCAGTTATAGAAAAGGTCTGATCCCATATGTTAGGTACTATCATCCATCTTTTGCAGTAAAGAAGGATTTTCTTGAGATAGGCTCATCTATTGGAATCAGATATGAGGGTTTACACAGCATTGATTCAATCTTAATAGATTTAACGAAATTCTCCAAACCCAACCTGTCTGGATTCTCTGAAATACCCAACTGGACCTTTATGAAGCTATATTCAAACTATCATTTTGTGCCGACATTAAAAGGATACTTCACACCTCTTTTCACTGGACTAATTCATAATTCAAGAGCATCCCGCATTGATCTTGGTTTAACCAAATACAAATTCTTGCAGATGAGAGGAACACTGGCTCCTGGAATCACATTATTGCATCGATTGAAGATATATGCTGGTGTTGGGGGAGAGAGGGTATATGTACTGGATCCAGATGTTGTTGATGATGATTCCGAATATCATCCAAAGATTGAAAGGCATGTGGATAATTGGGGTTTCTTTGAGATCAGAGTAGTCGATATGATACCCTGGAAACCCAAAAGAACGCTTAGGAAAAGGGTTGAGTTGGTATATGATTATTATTTTAATAGGGATGGATTTCACAAGATTATCTTTGAAAGCGAGATAGTGTTTGAGTTAACTAAATATGGAATATATATACCCGCAATTGAATTTTATAGAATTTGGAAAAATCCCCCATTCTATCATGAGGAATCTATTCCAGGTTCAACATTTAAGGGATTCATGGGGAGTTCATATCACACCAGGAAAATGGTTAGATCTGCCAACAATTATCGAATATCAGCTTATAGAGATTTCATATATGCCGGCATTTTTATTGACTTGGCGTGGTTTCAGGGATCATCCTATGATCTCTCCGGAAATCAGTTTGGGGTTGTCTCAGGTGTATCAGGACATTTTATTTTTTTGGATCAATTCGAATTCAATATTTATTACGGAAGGGATTATCTTTTATCGGAAAGGAAGAGTGGTAATAATATTTATATAAAACTACATAAAAAGAAGTGGTAGATAAAAATAATCCCTTTTAGGGATTATTGTAAAAATTATAACAATCCTAATGACTACATCCATACAATTCACAGGCAGAATAATAACTATATTTCGCCTAATACTCTTATCTCACTCTCAAGTAAGATATTGAACTTTGAATAAACCCTCTCCTTTATGTGATCCATCAAACTCAATATATCTGATGAAGATGCATTATTGGCATTTACAATAAAATTTGTATGTAGGGTTGAGACTACTGCGCCACCAACCCTCTGCCCTTTAAGTCCAGCTTCGTCAATCAATTCCCATGAGGAACGCTGTGGCGGATTTTTAAAAACAGATCCAGCTGAAGGATAATCTAAAGGATGTTTTAATCGCCTCTGATTAATATTCTCTTCAATCCTATGCCTTATGTCCTCTATGTTTTCACCCCTTGGGAGTTTGAATAATGATCCTAAAATAATAGTATCCTCTTCAATGTTAAGCCTTCTATACTCCGCCATCTCTTTTGTCAACTCTTTGGTCTCAATTGTTCCACTCCAGTTAAGAGATATAACGGAATGGAGGATATCAATAAAATTTCCCATATCAGTGCCTGCATTCATCATAATCCCGCCACCCAGACAACCAGGGATTCCAGCAATAAACTCCATTCCCTTAAATCCCTGATCAAGGCAAAATTGGACAAAGGTTTCCTTCTTCATAATTGAGTCAGCATATACCAGCCCATCGGGTCGAATCTCCATCCTACCATCTAAAACACCATTTTCACATAACTTGATTACAATACCCCGAATACCCTTATCCCCCACAAGCAGGTTTGAGCCTCCTCCAATAATTGTAAGGGGAATCAATCCATCTCTAGCAATTAGTACTATTTCCCTTAGATAATCATGACTTAAGGGATATATGAGAATATCCGCAGGCCCACCGGTCATAAAGCTAGTATGATTCCTCATGGATTCATCCAACCTCATAATCCCAAGTTTACTCAATCTTTCTATTAATTTTTCCTTATTCCTAAACCGCTGATTATTATTCATAATTAGTTCATCATTATAATCTGTTACCTTAACTGGAATATACTTCCCTATAGCTTCTTAAAAATATTGTTACAATAATCCATCTTCTGTAATAATATTTGAATCATTTACATTCAGCTAAAATAAACACAATGTCAAGAAGAAAGAGAATACAGTACGTAATAATAACATTTTATCTTAATCGACAATCGAGAATACAACTACAATATTAGGGATGAATGAACGAGCAAATACCTCATCAATTATTCATTTGACTAAATTAATGACATTTCTTTAGATGATTATTTTCTCTTTTATTTATTAATAGCTTGCAAAAAGTAAAAAAGTGAGTATGTGATAAAATGATGAAAAAAATAAAAAATAGAGAGTTGCCAGATTTAACAGAGTTTACTGATGAGGAAGGAAGAAAGTGGATTCAAACCTCCCCTGAAGATCTATTCTCCAATGATGAGTTTGTTGACATAATAGAATCCATTGATAAAGAAAAGGAGACAGGGGATATTATTCTTGCCAGGATCGACTTTCAAAGGGTTAACAAGGAATATCATGATAAAGCGGTTGAATTACAGACAAAACTCAAAAAACAAAACGAATTGCTAAAAAAATTATTATTAAACTCAAAAGAAACGATTGATCGGAAAAACATAAAGCTGAAAGAACTCATTGATTATATTAAGAAATTACACATGCTATTGGCATACTATAAATTAAAACCTGATGATTTTAATAAAATCGAATCAATCTCTGAAATCTTGTCAGAATCCCAAAAGATTATGGAAGAGGTTGAAGAGAAAAAGATTGACTATGTGCAGATTGAAGAGTTTGTGCTTAATGATAATGGAGAGGAAGGAGAACCGGCTAACTTTTAGGGTGTCAGCATTACTCATATGTGTGCTTTCCGCCATATCCTGCCAAAAAGAACAAGATAAAAATTATTTCTATACCTACATTCAATCAGATCCCGGAAAGCTGGACCCTTTTTATAGCACTGATGTGGTTTCAGGAAGAATACTGACTAAGATATGCAATGGTCTCTTTAAAATCGACAATAATGGAATAATTAAAAGAGATCTGATTGATAGCTTTACATTTAATGGCAAAATCCTGAAAGCCAAGCTTAAGAGAAATGTACATTTTCATAATGGACTAGCTCTTAATTCTGATGATGTTATTTTCTCCTACGAAAGAATAAAAAACTCCAAAAATCCGACATCCCCGAGGAGATGGATATTCAATAATATTAAAACAATAGCAAAGCGAGGTGAACACGAGTTCAGCATCAAGCTTAAAAGACCCTCATCAACCTTCCTATCTCTTTTAACTATGCCGAACTGTTATATAATCTCAAAGAATGAATTTTTGAAACACAGAAACATCATCGGAAGCGGCCCCTTTATCCTAAAGACTTGGGGACAGGATGAAAAAATAGTACTTGAAGCTAATCAAAATTATTTTGGCAGAAGATCGAAGATCAAAGGAATAGTGTTCAAGATTATACCTGAGGACCTCACCGCAAGGTTTGAGTTCCTTAATGGAGCATTGGATTATTTTGAACTCCCCTATTTAGCAAACATCGATTATGTAAAAAACGCCCATTTCAATAAAAATGCAAGAATAATAGAAATACCTGAACTCAGTGTTCATTACATAGCGCTTAATACCTCAAGATATCCCTTCAATAAGAAGGTATTCAGAAAGGCGCTAAACATGGCAATTGATAGGGATATGATCATGAAAAGCCTTTTAAAGAATAGATTCCAAAGGGCCTCTGGTCCGATACCGCCGAGAATAGGCGATTATGTGACAACAACCGATTCCATACCCTATAATCCTTCAAAGGCAAGAAAGATAATCAAGCAATTCACCCTAAACAATAAGCGGTTCACGCTCTTCACAAAATCTGATCATCAGGTATCACTGATCTCTCAGATGGTACAATACTACTTGAAAAAAATGGATCTAAATATTGGAATACAGGAGATGGACTGGTCAGCCCTAAAGGCAGCAACCATAAAGGGATCCTATGATTTAGCCTACTTTACATGGCATGCCGACTATCCTGAACCGGAAAATTTTTTATACCCATTATTCTTCTCAAAAAACAGCGGAACCGGAGGGAACAGATCCTTTTACTTTAATGAAGAAGTTGACCGCCTTCTCATAATGGCTCAAAGAACCATTGATAATAGTAAAAGATTTAAAATCTACAACAAAATCGAAAGAATAATAATTGACGATGCCCCGTGGATTTTCTTATGGTATGGTGACAAGAGAATTGCTATTACAAAAAGGATAACACAATTCGTTCCCTATCCTATATACTGTGGTTTTAAGGGAAACGAGATATCCATAGCCAGCAAAACTGAATAGATAATGGAGGATAAATTGACTTTACGAATACATAACACACTCTCCAGACTAACTGAAGAGCTAATCCCAGGTGGAGTTAGGAAGGATAATATTGAAGATTATCCCCCCATTACCATATACTCCTGTGGACCCACAGTATACAGCTATGCGCATATTGGCAATTTCCGAACCTTTCTATTTAATGACCTGTTGAGAAGATACCTCAAATTCAGAGGATTCAAGATTAATCACACAATGAACATAACGGACGTAGATGATAAAACCATTGCAGGCTCAAATGAGGAAGGCGTAAGTTTAGGGGAATTTACAGAGAAATACATAAGGATATTCTTTGAAGATTTGAAAACCCTTAATATTGAGCCTGTAGAACATACACCAAGGGCTACAGAATCCATTGATTCTATGATCGATATCATTGAAAGATTATTTAAGAAGGGTATTGCTTATGAAAAAGACGGATCTATATACTATAGCATAGCGAATTTTTCTGACTATGGCAAGCTCAGCAGGCTCGACAAACGAGAAATTACAAGCGGGTTAAGATTCGATAGTGACGAATATGACAAGGATGATGTAAGAGACTTTGCTCTATGGAAAGCGCCAAAGGAGAATGAGCCATACTGGGAAACACCATATGGCAATGGCAGACCTGGATGGCATATAGAATGCTCAGCTATGGTAAGAAAGGTTTTTAACAAAACCATAGACATCCATACCGGCGGCGTGGATCTCATCTTCCCTCATCACGAGAATGAGATAGCTCAGAGCGAGGCTGCCTATGATGAGCCCTTTGTCAGGTATTGGATACATGCAGAACATCTCTTGGTGGATGGGGCGAAGATGTCCAAATCTCTGGAAAATTTCTATACACTTAGAGATATTCTGAATATGGGTTATTCCCCCAGATCCATCCGGTACCTCCTTATGTCAGCTCATTACAAAAAGCAATTGAACTTTACCTTTCAAGGCATAAAGCAAGCAGATAATGCGCTTAATCGAATTGATAATCTGCTATCCAGATTAGAAGAGATTAGTATTGATAACGAAAAAAATCCAGAGGTCAAATCCATTATTGACAACTTTTTTTCAGAGTTTATCGATATTATGGATGATGATATAAATATATCAGGCGGAATAGGCAGATTCTTCAAGTTTTTGCATGAAATAAATTCACTAATTGACATAAACAGAATTTCCAAAATCGACATCCAAGATATAAATGACGCTTTAGAGAGAATAGACTCTGTATTCGGATTTATCTTCTTTAAAGAAAAAAAGGATAAAGCCATTGATATCAATAGAATTGAAAAACTTATACAGGAAAGGGCCGATGCAAGAATTGAGAAAGACTTCAAAAAGGCTGATGAGATCAGGGAAATGCTCTTGAAGGAGAATATTATTTTAGAAGACAAGAAAGATGGTACAAGGTGGAAAATAAAAAAATAGTCTACGGACGAAACACAACATTGGAATATATCAAACAACTCGACAATCCATCCGGCGCAGAGTTATTCATCTCAAAAACCGCACATGGCAAGATCATCGATTTTATCATAAAGGAATCACAAAGAAAAGAAATCCCAATTGAATATTGCGAGAAATCCTATCTAACAAGATTTAATTCATCATCAAACCATCAGGGAGTGGTTTTAGTTCTTCCACGTAAAAAGAAGGCAACTAACGATCAGGAATTTATAGAGAATATTCTTCACAATAAGGGAGTGCTCGTTTTGCTGGATCAATTGACAGATCCTCAGAATGTCGGATCCATCATAAGGACAACTGAGGCTCTTGGTGGAGATGGCGTGGTAATATCGAAATCCCATTCCTCAAATATAACCAGTGTTGTAGTGAAAGCATCTGCCGGTGCGACTGTATACTTAAGAATTCTCACTGTCTCAAATATCGCAAACTTCCTCGAAAATGCTAAAAAGATGGGATTCTGGATTATAGGAACTTCTGATAAAGGGGATTCTGACTTAACCAGATTAAGAGGGCTTAGGCCATCTATCATTATAATAGGAAATGAAGGAAGCGGAATGAGGAGATTAACAAAAGAAAAATGCGACCTCATTGTGCAGATCCCACTAAAGGGTAACATGACATCATTAAACGCCTCGGTTGCCGCTGGGATTGTCTTATATGAGGCGCTGATTGAATGAGGATAATATCAACCTCTATTGCTTCTGTGCATAGTATTTATTAAAGCATAAGGGTTAAACTAAAGAACCTACCGGGAAATTATTATGAATACAAGACTAATCGGATATTTACTCTATGTTTGTTTACTACCCCTAGTGATGTCCAGATGTACACCCAACTCAGAACGGATATTGAATACTGGAATTAAACGATTTGAACAAGGGGAAACGGCCAAAGCCATTACAATGATTGAAAAGGGGATCATAGATTCTGTAACAATTAAGCATTTTAGCACAACAAATTTATCCTGCTCAAATAATTTAATCTATTATAGGAATAATGATTACCTTAAAATAGCTTATCCCCATGAGATGGATATCATGATTAATAACAATAGCATCAATCTATGCTATGATCCAGTATTACAAAGAGTTGGGTTGCTGAATGGCATGAATGCAGATATCTTCAATATGAAAGGCGCTCTCGTAAAGGACGTGCCGCTCAATCAAGCAAATGGGAAGGAAGTAAAAGCAATAGCTTTACTGAATGATAAACTCTATTATTATTGTAATAGAAGGATTTATTTCACTGGTCTACATTCAAATAATGCAGGACGTCTGGTAAAGGATAGATTCTCACCCCCATTTTCACCGAGTTTGTTTTATCTTGTTCAACTACAAACAAATAATAATAAATTAGCAATAATTGTCGGTATTGGTGGTTCCTACAATATGAGTGTAATTGACCTCAGTAATAGCTCAATCATGCTCCAAAATTGGAAGATTTCATCATCAAAGATATCTTTCCAAGAAGGATACCTGTATTGTATTACAGGCTCCACTGGGAATTGGACTTTGAGAAGGATATCTATCTATACTAAAAAGAGGAATATACTACTCGCTTTTAATAATTTAATTGATTTAGAACTCACACCTTCTGGTATAATTTATGAGAATAATGATGGATTATGGATTATGAATTATTCTAATAAGAGACCAGTGAGATTGCCTTTTCGTTTTAAATTGGCTGGGAGATATCTTGAGCATCTCCTCATAAGAAATGACAATGGATTCTACTTAATAGACATGAATAAATTTTTGGATATAATAACATATCTTAATAGCAAGATTCCTTCACTATTTGAAAAAAAATAAAGTGTTCTTAAAAAACAAATAGGATGTCTTTATATACACCCTGAAAAACATACCTATCCCCATCCCTCTGACAACTGCTCTCTATTATCTTCTTTACCACATCCAGTTTACCCTTATCAATGTCAAGACGCTTGCAATAATACTCTGCTTCTTTGTTCAAATCTATAAATATGTAATTTCTTCTCTGTTCAATTCTTCTATGCCTGTACTTTAATCCATTTTTCTGCAGGATCATCTCAATTTTGTAAAAAAAATCAGAATAACCTCTCTTAATATTCAGACTCTTGCATATAATCTCTGATAATGATTTGGTTCCTGAACCAGCCTTGATAATAAGAATAGACTTATTTGAAAAACAACTCATCTTTTTTATTGCAGCATCAATATTCTGCATCCCATATATAGAATGTATACAAATGAGATTGTCCCCTCTATCTTTATGCCATGATTCCCAATCAATACAATTCAAACTAACTAATTGAGAAAATTGTTCGTTTATCTTTTCCATGAAGAGTTTGACCATCTCAGGAGATGGTTCTATGGCTATTACTCTATAGCCCATTCTTGCTAAGGGGATAGAGAAGAAACCAGTTCCCGCCCCAACATCTATTATTGTCCTCCCTTCATCTATCTCTTCCAGGACTATATCTAATAGAACTCCAGGATACCCCTCAGCGGACAATCTTTTCTCATAGGCACAAGCGAATTGTCTATCATGAAATCTTGATCTCACCTAATAATCCAGAACATCCTATTTCTTAAAAATAACCTTACCAATCACCGCGTCCTTGTTGATCGCTCCGAAGGTTCTGCTGTCAAAGCTATAATCAATGTTATCCCCTAACACGAAGAATTCATTCCTCTTCAACCTCATCGCTTGCATGTTATCCCTATATGAAAAATTCATAGGAAATATCCTATCATCATTAGAAAGGACCTCCCAATCAGATTTAAATTCCTGACTGTTTTTATATATTTTTTTCCTACTAATCTCAATTGTATCCCCCTCCTTGGCAATTACTCTTTTTAATAATACCCTATCTGGCTCCACAGGGCTATTGAATAAAATAATATCCCCCACAGCAGGCGTTATGTGCCTTAGCACATAAACGATATCCCCCCTTTTCAGATTTGGAGACATCGATTCGTTGAGAACAGTAAAAGGGATAATGAATATCCTCGCAATGAAAAGACCCAAGACTAGGCCCGTAACAAGCATAATTACCTTTGTTAACCGAATAAAGACTGATCCTCTATTCTCTTCAGGTATGTACATTCACTTAAACCTTATGCTTATATTTAATTAATACTCTTAACACATAGAAGAGGCGAAGTCTCCCATTAAATCAGCAGAAGTAGTATATAGAAAAACAGTTAGTATGAACCTATCCCTTGATTGCCAGCCATTCCTTTAATTTTTATAAAAAAGTCAAAAAGTCAAGAAGTAAAGACTATTAAGGGATCCATACCGGATATTTATCACTAGCTGGGTTATCAGTTAATCTAGTCAATGCATCTCCATTGGCATCTATTCTAAATATATCATCATGACTTTGAGGAAGAGGATCTGCCTCATAGAATGAACCGAAGACAATAAAATCTCCATCAGGCGAAAAGGATGGAAGATATTCTGCACGATCGCTATGATCTCCAATCAGAATTAAATCTATTAGTCCACGCCCATCTATGTTTATTTTAAATATATGCCAGATACCACTTCCCCAATTCTCTCCATTATACTCTACTGGCCGCTCAAATACTATCCATTGACCATCAGGGCTATAGCATGGATCATAATTGCCAGGCGGGAAGGCAGGAGTAGAGACACCCTCCCCACCATCATAAATAGTCTCTATTTTGCCACCCAGAACATCCATCTTTTTAATCACGAATCTTGGCGTTATTGCATCAAAAGAGCTATATACAATGGATTCCCCATCGGATGACCAGCTAGGATCACCCTCAATCACATAAGATGTTTTTGTGAGATTGGTTAAACTCGATCCATTGACCCTTATTTTGTATATATCACTCTCTTCATCTGGAAACTTCATAAGAAACACAATCCATTCGCTGTCAGGGGAGAAACTATCTCCCTCAGCAATGATTTTCTAAATCAGTAAGACGGACTTCATTCTTTGTAATTAAATCAATTATCCAAAGGGATCTTCTATCCCAATCATCCAATTCGCCATTATCATTCGTATCCTCCTCAGAGCGTGAGCAGACAAGGTATCGTCGCACCGGATCAACTCCCATAATAAAATGGTGTTCTTCAGTGTAGGCAATACGGGTTACACCCTCTCCATTGCGATCCATTGAGTAAATCTCAGTTCGACTAGTATTAGTATCTCTATTAAAAACAAAAAGGAATTCAGCTGTGGATGACAGTGATTTTATTCTAAACTGCTCAAAATATGAGAAAACAGTATCATCTGAATCATCATCTGAACACGAACTAAATAAAAAAAGAATAATAAGTAGTTTAACTATAATATCGAATAATATATTAATCATGGTTTAAACTATATCTATTGGATCTTAGTGATTTGAATCTATAAATAAATGCTTAATTCAAAACTGTATTCCTCCCCTCTATTTGAGAAGGAGGCGATCCATCCCAAATAAATTTATGACTCAGGGGATGATTTATATCAAGCCATTCATCATAGCTATTCTTTTCGTGATTCCTATTCCTTATTAATAAATTACCCGAACCTTTTGTAAAGATAAAAATCCTAGATGCCACATAGTTTATAATATCCTTTCTTATTGCCGCAACATTGACAAAAAGAGTGTTATTCAACTCTTCTGATACCTTTGCGTTTCCAGGTAGATAATTTGGCCAATGTGTGTGACCTGCAATCCAAACATCTACTTTATATTGCTTTAATACATCGGCAAATCTCCCTGAACCAATTATATTTCTACTGGAGATCCAGCTTCCAAAAAGATTGCTCTGCTCAAGATAGGCATGAGTCACTGTAATGATTATACAATTTTGATTGTTTATTACATAATTCTTCCACCATACATAAGTATCATCTGATATATCTTGCGGAGGGCTATTCTTTTCATCCGACATCAATAAAATGAGGATATTTCCAACTCGCACAGAGTAACATAACGGTTTATTTATATATCTATCATAATTAGCATAATCCTTTGCCTCATGATTACCTGCTATCTCATACCAGTATTTTATCGATAATTCATTTCTTGTTCTTAAAAACCATTCATATACATGAGGTGTTCTTGAATAATGAATAATATCACCCGCAATAATTGCCATATCAACATCCCTGAAATTATCTCTTATATCCTTTACAGCCAACTCATAATGATACCACTCCTTTTTGTCCCGTGGTTGGATATCAGAATGAACCCAAATAACATATTTATCATCACCAAAGAATGGTTCAATGATTCTTGTGTCTCTCTTCTGTGAAGAACAGCTAATTAAAATAACTGAAAATATAATGATTAAGATAAGGTGAAACGATTTGTTAATAGATTTTTGCATTTTTCAGTTCAGAAAAATTTAATTTTGAATTAACACTTTCAGTATACTCACTTATCCATTCGGCATCATCTCATTCATTATATTCAACTTGTCAAGCGACAATTATTTCTCACGAATGATACCACCAACTGTAATTATTATAACAACAATCTTCTCGACTATTATTCAAAAACACTACCATGATCATTGTCCATAAATTTATAAAAATAAATATAAAGGAGGTCATTATATTGGCGACCAATGATGTGATAACAAAACAATAAATACTCAATTTTTCCAGAGGCTCTCAAAGCACTAAAAGCGGTCTTGTGCATATAAAATCTAATGACACAAACTCAAAAATTATGTAGATTTTATTTGCGCGTTCTCATCGCATTTTCTGTTTTCGTATATAGCAATGGCAAGCAAAGAGATGAAGAAAACAAGGAAAAAATAGTCATACACTATACAATCGAATAACTGACCAAAAAGAAGTGCTAAAAATGGAATGGCTATATAATATTTTCTTTTTTTAAATAGTCTAAAAATTAAAATAAAAATAGATAAAAAAATCGCAAAGCCAATAATTCCAGATTCAGCTAATATTTGTAGAAATAAATTATGAGAGTTGTATGCTCCAATAATATTTTTTTCATCCTGTCCAGTTAATTTTGTATATTTATTAAAATAGTGATTATATACTGATGGACCAGTACCTAAAAATGGAGTATCATTAAGAGACTTTATCACCCCTTTCCATAGCTCTAATCTGGGTGTTAATGAGCCATGAAATATGCTATTGTAAGCTCCCTGAATATTTATTCTATTATCTAATTGTCCTCTTATGAAAAAAAGAATAGTAAGGAGTAGGAGTATAACTGCTGCACAACTTCCTGTAATGAGTATAATTTTGTTTATAATTGATAACTGTGAAATGTATAAGAATAAGCATAAACAGACCATAATTGTGAAAAATCCATTTAAACTGCCTGCAGCTAATATTCCAAATACAGAAGCTATCAGGGATAAAATTGCAAAGTTCTTTGATATAAACTTTTCTTTTAATAAAGTCAATGAAGTAATACAAATAACTGCAGAAAATACGCCGTATACATTGGGATTTGACATTAGTGATTCATTTCTAGGAAGAAATTGAAGACCGATTTTATGTACAAAGAGAATGTTCTTAAAGAAATTTGGGAAAATATAGATTAAAATTGCAACCAACGCAAGAAAGATAACAGATGATAGATAAAATCTGAAAATTGCTTTTACATCTTCATCAGATTCAATGTAGAAAACGATTCCAAAAAAAACAATAATTACCTCAAAATATTTCACATAATGCTTAATAGCTATTCTACTATCATAACTTGATATTGATGAAAGAAAAAGTACTAACAAAAAGAGGAAAATAAGGACAAATTCTTTTTTATATATAGAGACAGAATTTTTTATTGTTTTATAGTTATATGCTATCAAGAAAAGGCCAGCCATAGGTGCTGTGAGATTAAACAGGTCAACCTTCAGGTATGGGATATCTAATTCAGGAAGAAGAGCAGTGCTTGATATAACTCCCAGTACAAACAAAAACAGATTGCTTCTATCTTTTAAAACATCCAATTTCATTCTTTATTATGATCTTTTTTTTCGATTAGATTTTCAACATGATGGAAAATATAAAAAGTGAGTAGTACCAGAAGGGAGATAATTAAAAAAAGGATTAGAGAATATTTTGGTTCAATATAAAGCAGAAGAATTGATGTCAATCCAAGTATAATAGTGTAACCATATATAACAAACAGTATGCCCCTGTTTGTAAAACCTAAATTCTGTAGTCTATGATGAAGATGATTCTTATCTGCAAGAAATATATTATTTCCGTCTCTCCATCTTATAAAAATTACACGCGCAATATCTCCTATTGGGATAAGAAGCAGGATAAATGGAATTAAAAATAGAGTTGCAACAGAACTTTTTTTAATACCCATTAGAGGCAATGTTGCATATAAAAAACCAAGAAAATATGCCCCACCATCACCCATGAATATTTTTGCAGGAGGAAAATTGAAAATATAAAATCCAAGGATTGCTCCACCAAGAATAATCGAAATTTGAATAATTAAGTGATTATTATAGAAAATAGCAATTAAAAGAATAAAGATATTTGCAATGAATACTATCCCAGATGCAAGA
This sequence comes from Spirochaetota bacterium, assembly GCA_034190085.1. Lineage (NCBI taxonomy): Bacteria > Pseudomonadati > Spirochaetota > Spirochaetota bacterium. Next base: position 41,045 of record JAXHTS010000052.1, on the reverse strand, counting down.
CCATCCATACCATCAATAAGATTTATTGCATTCATAAACATCACTATCCATAATACTGTAATAATATTCGAAAAGATGCCAAATTCTATTGATATGATGTTATAAAATATTAACCGATCAAAAAGTAATCCAGATTGAGTTACTAATAACCCTGAAATAATTTGAAGGATCAATTTATATCTGGCTCTTATGTTCCATAGATCATCTACAAATCCTGTTAAAAAGGCTATAAAAATTGCAATAAGATATATAATAATATTGAATTGAAAAGGGGCATTATTTAGAGCAATAATTATAAAAGGAATAATAAAACCTATGAATATCCCTAAACCTCCCAATCTGCTTATATTGCCATTGTGTATTTTTCTTTCATTAACTTGATCATAGAAATTGAATTTTTTTGATAGATATATAATTACTGGTATTAAAGATACAGATATAAGAAAAGAAAATAAAATTTGAATTATATAACTACTTTTCATAATTTCTATGGTTTGTTTTTGATTGACAGCTGCTCTGTTTTAATAATCGGTATTGAACAAAAAATCATTGAATGTCAATTCAATAATTAATGATTTTTATATCATGCTCAATCATTTCAATGATCATATTCTTGAAATTTTTTTGTGGTTTCCATTCTAAAAGATTGAATGCCTTTGAGTAGTCACCGCAAAGAGGAATTTTTTCTGAACTGCGGTAAAATTTTTTGTCGATCTTTACGTAATCCTCGTAATTGAGGTCAAGATAATTGAAGGCAATTTCAAGAAATTCTTTTACAGAATGCAGTCTGCCTGTTGAAATTATATAATCATCTGCCTGTTCTTGCTGCAGCATCAGCCACATTGCTTCAACATAATCAGGTGCATATCCCCAATCTCGGACTGCATCAATATTACCTAGATATAAGCTGTCCTGTAGATTGCGTTTTATTCTTGCAGCAGATGATGTTATCTTTCGCGTAACATACTGAAATCCCCGGCGAGGCGATTCATGATTATACATTATTCCATTACAAGCAAATAGACCATATTGTTCGCGATAATTCTTCATTAGATGATAACTCGAGAGTTTTGAAATGCCATACACTGATCGAGGATTAAAGGGAGTGTCTTCTTTCTGAGGCGAGATTTCGACATTGCCAAACATTTCACTTGAACCTGCATAATAGATTCGGCAGTTAGGTGCAAACTCCTTAAGAGTGGCTAGGATGTAATGAGTGGAAGTAAAATTAAAGTTTATAATTGAAAATTCTTCTTCAAATGAATAACTCACAAAGCTAGATGCTGCAAGATGGTAGAGTTCATCAGGTTTTACATCGGTTATAACTTTTATCAGATTAAGGCTGTTTTCAAGAGAACATATGTGCAGATTGATATCCTTACGAATGTGTTTGATATTTGCAAGTTTCCTCTCATCCTCAATTGTCGCTCTCCTCACTATGCCATGCACTTCATAGCCTTTATCCAGTAGAAAATCTGCAAGATAAGATCCATCCTGACCAGTTATTCCTGTAATAAGCGCTCTTTTCATGATCTATTTTTATACCAATCATATACTTTGGTTATACCATCCTCCAGTGATACAGATGGACTCCAACCTAATGATTTCAGATGCGATATATCCAGCAATTTTTTGGGTGTACCATCAGGTTTGCTTACATCAAAAGAGATAGTTCCTGTAAAACCAACAATTCTTTTCACAATTGATGCAAGTTCCTTGATTGTAAGATCGATTCCTGATCCTATATTTATAAACTCACCTATATCCTTGTAATCATAATTTTCCATTAGATAAACAACTGCATCTGCCAGATCATCAACGTACAAGAATTCACGGAATGGAGTGCCTGTACCCCATAGTGAGACATTTATTTGATTTGTAATATATTGATTATTATTAGCATTTAATGAATCAGTTTTGATTCCAAAATAATTTAATGCAAGAAGCATATCTTCCTTAGATGTGTCATTAGCAATAACAACTGTTTTGTTGTCTATGTGAAGTTTGCTATTGCCAGCAATGCGAAAATCATTTTTGATGTTCTTATAATCTTCTTGGGATAGGAGCTTTGCTAGGTAGAATTTGCGTATCAATGCTGGAAGCACATGAGAATCAACAAGATTAAAATTATCATTCGTTCCATAAAGATTACTAGGCATCACTGAAATAAAATTCGTTCCATACTGTTCATTAAAATATCTGCACATTTTGATTGCTGCTATCTTTGCAATTGCATAGGGTTCATTTGTAGGTTCCAATGCTCCGCTTAACAGATACTCTTCTTTCATTGGTTGAGGTGATAATTTTGGATAGATACACGAGGATCCCAGATTGAGTAATTTTTTGATTCCGTATTTATATGATGCATGGATTACATTGCTTGATATCATTATGTTATCATAGATAAAGTCAGCCTTGTATGTATTATTTGCAACAATCCCTCCAACTTTTGCAGCTGATAAAAAGACATATTCAGGCCTTTCCTTCTCAAAAAAAGAATTCACGTCCAATTGAGAGATCATATTGATGGGATAAAATTTTATTAAGGAGTTCTCATATTCTTGAGGTTTTTTTCTATTAAAGCTCGATATTAAATTATTGTATCCTTTTGATAATAGATTTCTGATAATTGCTGATCCTACTAATCCAGTTCCACCTGCAATAAATATTTTGGAATTTTTATTCATTATCTTAATATTTTATTTTTATTTCTTGGTGATGGTCATTTTAATTAATAAGAATCGAGAATTGTTCTATTCCTTTTTCTGTAAAACACTGAAGCCACCATTTAGAAGGTGAATGTCCTTTTTGGCCTCTTTAATATCTGCATTGATCATATCCTGTATCAATTCATCAAACGAAGTTTTGGGTATCCAACCAAGCTCCTTTCTGGCCTTTGTTGCATCTCCATGAAGCAGGTCAACTTCTGTGGGACGAAAATATCGTTTATCTACTTCAACAACTGTGTCCCCAGATTTAATATAAGAAGTAAATATTTCAGTATTATCATCCGAATTATTCAAAGAATTTTTTAGAACATCCGAATCAATGTTAGATATAATCCCTTTTTCATCTTCTTCATTTCCCTGCCATTCTATTGCTATGCCTACTTCATTAAACGTTTTTGTAACGAATTCGCGAACCGAATGTGTTTCCCCTGATGCTAATACATAATCATCAGGTTTATCCTGCTGCAAAATCAGCCACATTCCTTCAACATAATCTCTTGCATGTCCCCAATCCCTTTTAGTATTTAGATTCCCTAAATATAATTTTTTTTGCAAGCCTAGAATAATCCTTGCAACTGCTCTTGTGATCTTTCTGGTAACAAATGTTTCCCCGCGGATAGGACTTTCATGATTAAAAAGTATTCCATTGCATGCAAAAATGTTGTATGCCTCACGATAATTGACTGTGATCCAATAGGCATAAAGCTTAGCTGCCGCATATGGGCTGCGCGGATAGAATGGTGTTGTCTCCTTCTGGGGTGTCTCCTGAACCTTGCCATAAAGCTCAGAGGTTGAAGCCTGATAGAATCTTGTTTTGTCCTGAAGTTCTAATAGGCGTATTGCCTCCAATAAGCGGAGAGTTCCTATGCCATCAGCATTTGCTGTATATTCTGGGGTTTCAAAGGATACCTGCACATGAGACTGAGCTGCAAGATTGTAAATCTCATCAGGCTGAACCTCCTGAATGATTCTTATCAGATTTGTTGAATCTGTCATATCGCCATAATGCAGGAAAAATTTTACATCCTCTTCATGTGGATCTTTGTACATATGATCGATTCTATGTGTATTAAAAAGCGAACTCCTTCTCTTTATACCATGAACCTCATAGCCCTTGGATAATAATAGTTCTAAAAGATAAGCTCCATCCTGTCCTGTGACACCAGTAATCAGTGCTTTTTTATCCATCAAGCGCTCCAAATCGATTTCTTTTTATAATTAAATTGTTGAATTTTTGATAATGGTTTACTAATAAACATTAACGGATTATATTGTAAATTGTTAACTTTCCAAGCTTTATAACATTCTATATTAGCAATAATAATATTCTTAATATTTCTATTGCTTGTTCCACCAATTCGCATCTTTACAAGAGTCTCTGGTATATAACAGGTTGATACGTTACATTTTTCTAAAAACCTGAGCATTAATTCATAATCTGCAGCAATCTTAAATTCAAGATTGAAATTACCAAATTTTTCATATATATTTTTTCTTACAAAAAATGTAGGATGAGGAGGATGCCACCCTCTCTTAAAAATACCATTGTAATAATTGTCAGAATGCCAGTTTCTGATAATTTTGTCATTATCATTTTTATCAAAATATATTAGATCACCATAACAGCTATTTGATTTATTGGATTCAATTGTATTGACAACTTTTTCAATAACAGAAGCATCTAAGTATAAATCATCTGAATTTAGAAATCCAATCAAGTCTCCCGTAGCAAACCCAATTCCCTTATTCATCGCATCATAAATTCCATTATCAGGTTCGCTGATAAACTTTGAAATCTTTTTGCCATATGATTTTATAATTTCAACCGTTCCATCATTAGAATTGCCGTCAATGATTATATATTCAATATTTTCATAAGTTTGGGTCAGAACAGATTCTATAGTATCTTGAATTGTATCCTGACCATTATATACTACTGTGATTATTGTAACTTTCATGGGTAGATTAACTTGAATTTAATATAAAATAATAATTGCCATAGATAATCTATATTGTCAATCTAATTACAGGTATGAAAATTGTTTCATATCTATTTTCAATTAAATTCTAATAGCAAGTGGTAATAAACACAGATTAATGATAAATATCAGTATATATCTAATACCGGAATGCTATTTTGTATTATTTAGCTATTTGGAGATATTGAAAAGCTCATATATATTTTAATTGCTTTTTTCCACTAGTGTTTTAGAAACTAACAAAGAATAATTCGACACTATTTTTAATGATGTTTTGAACTATTTTTTTCAGGATTATTTTTTAAATTTCTATTTCTCTAATTCTCTTTTAGAAAAACAATTCCAAAAGCAATAACAATGTTTTCATTAATATCAAAAACTAAAATCCCAGCTCTTTATTCGCTTTTATTTGCAATATTTTTTGCACTAATGTTTCACCCACATTGGTTGACTCGTAAGATACTTAGTGGTGATGATGCCTCATATATATCTCACGCTTTTACAATCGGTTTAGACTTTGACATGAATTATTCTAATGAGATAGCGCAGAAATTGATTGGAAACAAAAATATTGCCATAGGTTCTATTGGTAGTGGAATATTGGCTGCTCCATTATGTTCTGAAAAGTTATGTGCAAAGACACAGATCAATGTGTTTGGTAAGTTGGAAAATTCCAGTGGCAATGGATATATGTTAGACCTACCTGGTGAAGTGATCAATCCAAATGCATGGAAATATATCCTTATTCAAAGGTATTTAGGATTTATGATAAGAAAAATTGTTGTCCATACAAACACTGAAAAATATTTTATAAAGGGTTTATCGAAAATCGATAAAGAACATACTATCAATATGCCAATTGCCTTATTCATACAAACATCGATTTTATTGTTATTCTGGCTCTTGAGTGGTTTCTATTTTGGGAAATTAGTAATAGATTTACACATAAAAAAACGAGATACATCATTACATTAATATTAGATAATTTATAAACTAATTTATATCTTTTATGCTAAAACTATGTATGACAGTAAAATAAGATAGCATGTTAAAATTATGAAAGAACCGATGAAAAAAAAAATAACAAATACTGTCATTAGAATAATGATATTATTAACAATTCTTTCAATTTCATTGAATCTTTCTTCAATTTTTTTAAACTTCCCAAGTAAAAGATATACAACCTCAATGTTTGGATTACGAATTAATAATTATTACTCACCTTTTTCAACAAGTGGTAACGGACATATTGGTTTTTTAGGCATAGAGTTTAGAAAATATTTAGACCAAAAGATGTCTAGTGTTACTTTAATAATACCATCAGACAATCAAAGAAGGAAATCTGATTCATATTTTTTTAGACATTTTAAGACTTGTCTTCTTGATCTATACATTTACCCAGGTAAGCATCTTACTGAAGATTCATATAAATATAATTTAACATACACTGAATTTAACAGACTCTTGAAAAGAAGATTAAGAAAAAAAAAATTTAGTAACAGAAGGATTATTCTATATTTTCTTCATAAGAAAAATAACATTCGACCGATTGATTATTATTTATTTGCTTATTACGATAATGTGACAAAATGGAATCATGTTTTTATAATGCCTTTTAAAAAATTAACTAATTGAGATTTACATTGAATGAATTTAATCAGATAGTCTTATTATCAACAATTTGGTTTACTGGCTTATTTATTTTAATTCCCTTCTTTCATCGAATTGGAATCACATTATCAGGTTTTTTAAGTTTTTTTATTGGTCTAGTTATTTGGGTACAGGGTTTACTGCTCAGCCTTTATTGTTTTAATTCTGTAAAGCTTTCAACAATAGCTATTTTTATCATATTATTATCAATTCCTTTATACATAACACAATTTAAGAACCTGAAGAAATTTGACGTAAAGGATATTAGAAAGCTGTTTCCTCTGTTGTGTCTTGCACTCTTGATCTTCATTTTTACATCATATGTATCAAAGTACTTATATTTTACTCCTGATTCACAAGATTATGATGGATTGGGACGTTTGCTTTTCCATGAAGGACTATTTATTGAAAAGGGAACTTGTTTCGAAATCTGGTTGTCACAATATTATTCTATTTTTTTATCCTCTCTTTTAGCAATTGGTCATCTATTTAATGTTAAAATGTTATATTCAATCTTTCCAACAACATCAATAATGTTTACTCTACTTTTTTATTTTCTGATTAACAAAGAAGTTAACTTTATTTCAAGAAATACTTACTCCAAAATTTTTTTTAATACATTTTTATTATTACTTTTATGTTTACCATGGATGTACGTTATTCATTCATTTTATTTAAATGGCAATTTGTTGACAGGTATATTTTTTTCATTATCAACCTTCATGTTTTATTTGGCAATTATAAATAAAAACCAAATTTTTATATTATTAGGTTTCATTTTTTCATCACAATTGTTTCTATTAAGAATCGAAATGGCTTTTTTTAGTATAATTCCAATATTTTTATTTGTAATTCTCTTTGAAGAACCAATTGAGCGAAAATGGATATTATTCATTTTGTTTTTAATCATTGGTTATCAATGGTATACATTTATGTTTTTATTCAATGAATATAAATTAAGTTATTTATTTAATTATAATAATTCACTAAATAGTGCAGGAAATTATTATCTGTATACTCAATGTTTGGTATTATCTATATTGTGTTATATCTTAATAAATTTGAAAATAACGCAAAATATAATTAAAAAATATCAAAATTCAATTTTTTTTTCATTGGTAATTATTGTTTCTATAATATTAGTAATCTTTTTTTCAAAGGAATTCACAGAATCACTTAAAAATTTATTGAAACTAATGTTTTATAATGATTTCGGTGGATGGGGTATACACTGGTATTTAATATTAATTGCAATTCCCATTAGCTTAATTTTCATTTTTAACGATAAAAGTGTAAGATTTCTATTGTATAGTATTTTAATATTCTTTTGGTTCCGTCTAATATTATATACAATCGCGCCTTCCATAGCTGATGATAACTGTTGGGGTAGTGGCAATAGAATGTTATTGCATATTTTTCCTGTTTCAGTATTCTTTTTTATTGTCATTTTATCTAGGATCATAGAGTTTTATAAAAATAAATATTTGATTTATTGAGGAGAATGTCCCACTCAATGTTATAAATTGAATAAAAAATTTATAGTTACATGCTATTGTAGAGGATTGACTTATTTAACAAATTTGAAATAATAATTCTTGACATTGTAACATTTATTGTATATAAAAATCAATCATTATGGGGAAATTAGATTTATTAGGTGAATTTTTATTAAATTGGAGAATTAAAGTTGTTTTACCATATATTCACGGACGCTTAATGGATATTGGTTGTGGAACAAACAAACTTGTCAAACAATATGGTAATGGTATAGGTGTTGATGTCTATCAATTTGGAGGTGCAGATCTAATATTAAAAGATACAAGTAAAATTCCATATGATAATGAATCCTTTGACACAATTACCATTATAGCTTCATTAAATCACATACCCAATCGAGAAGAAGTATTAAAAGAGATCCATCGCATTCTAAAAAGAGATGGAAGATTGATTATAACTATGATTTCACCTCGAATTTCAAAATTTTGGCATTTAATCCGTTCACCCTGGGACAAAGACCAAAAAGAAAGGGGTATGAATGAAGGTGAAGTATATGGGATGACTAAAAAAAATATTATTAATTTAATTGAACAGTGCGGATTTATAATTAAAAAAGAATTAAGATTTATGCTTTTTATCAATCGATTAACATTAGCAGGAAAGATATAAATGTGTGGGATATTTGGATTAATAAGAACTGGAAAATCAGAATTTCCTCAATCGAAAATTCAACCTATAGTTAATAATTTATTTAGATTATCTGAATCACGTGGAAAAGAAGCAGCAGGTATTGCTATATCCTCTAATAACTCGATACAAGTTTTTAAACAACCTATTCCTGCTTCACAGTTAATAAAAAAAAAGGAATATCAAGAGTTATTTTATAATATTAATAAAGAAAATGAGTCATTGAATAATGTCCATCCAATAGCAATAATTGGACATACTCGATTAGTAACTAATGGCTCTATGGAGTTAAATATTAATAATCAACCAATTATTAAAGATGGAATGGTAGGTGTACATAATGGAATTATTGTTAACGATGATGAACTCTGGGAAAATAATTCGAATATAGAAAAGCATTACGATATAGATACAGAAGTTATTGTGAGTTTAATAAGTAAATTTTTAAAAGAAACAAAATCATTAGAAGAATCAATAAAGAAAACATTCAGTTTAATTAATGGTTCAGCATCAATTTCTATTCTATTTAACAATTCCAATAATTTGTTACTTGCTACAAATACTGGTTCTTTATATATATCTTTTAGTAAAAATAAAAGTATTTGTGTTTTTGCTTCTGAAATATTTATAATAAAAAATATAATAAAAAAATTTTTAAAGAATATATTCCATTTTAATGAAATATCACAAATTAAACCGAATCATGGATGTATAATTAATATTAGCAGTTTGGTAACTAATACATTCTCATTTAATGAGAATAAATGTCTTGTAGATAGAAATTATTCTAATAAATCTACTTCTAAAATTGTTGACCTTTCGCATTTTAATAACACTAAATCTTTGCAGACAAAAAAGAAAACAACGAAACGGAATAACTTCATATCATCATATCTGGACCAATTCCATCAAAAAGAATCCGTTATTGATTCATTAAAACGTTGCTCAAGATGCATTTTACCTGAATCAATGCCATTGATAAAGTTTAATGACCAAGGCATTTGTAATTATTGCACAAGTTATAATAGGATTGAACTTAAGGGTGAGAATGCTCTGAAAGAACTTGTTTCAAAATACAAAAAAAATAATGAGAAACCTGATTGTCTAGTTGCACTAAGCGGTGGGAGAGATTCCAGTTATGGATTATATTACATAAAAGAAATTCTAGGAATGAATCCAGTTGCTTATTCCTATGATTGGGGTATGATCACTGATCTAGGACGAAGAAACCAGGCAAGAATGTGTGGAAATTTAGGTGTTGAACATATAATAATTTCAGCAGATATAAAGAAAAAAAGAGAAAATATTAGAAAAAATGTTTTAGCATGGTTACAAAAGCCAGATTTAGGTACTGTTCCATTGTTTATGGCAGGTGATAAGCAGTACTTTTATTATGCCAATCAGTTAATGAAAAAAATAGATGTTAATCTGATATTAATGTGTGAAAATATCTTGGAAAGAACCCATTTTAAACATGGTTTTTGTAATGTTAAACACAATCGTTCTGATAAACCTCCATATTTTTTAGGAGTAGGGGATAAGTTTAAGTTAGCCACCTATTATGGAAAACAATTCTTAAAAAATAAATCATACATAAATAGTTCAATTCTTGATACTATCTCTGGTTATTTTTCATACTATGTAATACCTCATAATTATCTATATTTATTTCAATATGTTAAATGGGATGAGACTGAAATAAATACAAAATTGATCAGTGAATTTGATTGGGAGATTGCAACTGACACAAAAAGTACTTGGAGAATAGGAGATGGAACAGCATCATTTTACAATTATATATATTATACAATTGCAGGTTTTTCTGAAAATGACACCTTTCGCAGTAATCAAATAAGAGAAAACCTTATTTCAAGAGAAGAAGCATTAAGCCTTACTCGATTAGATAATAGACCTAGATTTGATTCAATTCAATGGTATTGTGATACAATTGGCATTGATTTTGATGAAACAATAAAAATAATAAATTCGATACCATCTATCTACTGAATATAAAATGAAAATTATACTAATCAATCCACCTATATCAAATGTTATTGACCCAAGCTTGCCTGAAATTCTATTAAAAGAAGAAGATCCAATGCCTCCTTTAGGTCTTATGTATCTTGCAGCATATTTGCAAAATAACTCTGAGCATGAAGTTAAAATCATAGATTGCCAAATTGAAAAATTAGATTTTACTGATCTTCGCGATAGACTTATTCATGAACAGCCTGATGCAGTTGGCATTACAACAATGACATTTACTTTGCTTGATGTGCTTGATGTAGTGCATCAAGTAAAATCAATTGATGAAAATATTAAAGTCATTTTAGGCGGACCACACGTACATCTTTATCCTGAGGAGACTATCAATCTTAAGGGTGTTGATTATTTAGTTTTAGGAGAGGGTGAAGAAATATTGAGAGAATTATTAGATAATATTGCTAGTTCAGAAAAAATGTCTCAAATTAAAGGAATTGTTTTTAAAGATACCAACAATAATGTTATAAATACAGGTTACAGAGAATTAAATGTTAATCTTGATGCTCTTCCAATGCCAGCTCGTCATTTGACACCATACAAACAGTATAAATCAAGCATGGCAAAAAAATTTCCTGTTACAACTATGTTCACAAGTCGTGGATGTCCATACAAATGTCTGTTTTGTGATCGTCCTCACATGGGAAAATATTTCAGACCTCGCTCAGCTCAAAATGTAGTAGATGAAATGGAAGAGTGCCAAAATATGGGCATTCAGGAGATATTTATTTATGATGACACTTTTGGTGTGGATCGTCAGCGTGTTTTGGATATCTGTTCTGAAATAATAAAGAGAAAATTATTTATCTCATGGGATATTAGAACGAGAGTAAACACAGTCGATGCTGAGATATTAAAGAATTTAAAAAATGCTGGCTGTAAAAGAATTCATTATGGAGTTGAGGCAGGAACGCAACATATTATAAATATTCTTCGTAAGGGTATTACAGTAGAAATGGCAAACGAAGCATTTAGGTTAACAAGGAAGCATGGCATTCAAACTTTAGGATATTTTATGATTGGTTCTCCTACAGAAACTAAAAAAGATATATTAATTACTATTAAATTAGCAAGAAAATTAAATCCAGATTATGCTCATTTTTCTATAACTACTCCATATCCAGGTACAGCTCTATATGAACTTGGATTAGAAAATGGAATTTATGCAAATGATTATTGGAGAGATTTTGCGAGAAATCCAAATAAAAATTTTAATCCAAAGATTTGGGATGAAATTTTAAGTAGAGAAGAATTGATTGGACTACTAAAAAAAGCATACCAGTCATTTTATTTGCGACCAACTTATATAATCAAACGTTTGAAAGAGGTATCATCATTTAAAGAGCTAGTAAATAAAGCTAGTATGGGATTAAATATTTTCAAAATCTAAATATTTTAACAATCTTAATAACAATTTATTACTATTTTTCAACAGTCATTTGTACAGACTTTATCCACCAAGCAATTCCTCCGAAAAAACCATTTCCAATTAAAAAAGTAAAAAGGATTAATAAGGAATAAGAGACAGCATATTCTGAGTTAATGCTTAACATTGAGAATAGATAGATCAATACAGCATCACGTGTACCAATCCCACCAATAGAAATAGGTATTAAGCTAATAAGATTAGAAATACTCATAAAAAGAGTTATTGTTAAAAAATCGATATTTAGTTGCAAGCTTATAACTAAGAAATAACATTGGAGAAAAAAGAATAAATATGCAAAAACTGTTAAGATCAGTTGAAATACTATGTTAGGTGCAATAAGTTGATCTACACCTTGATAAAATTCATTAAAACTGGTTTCAATTTTCTCTTTATAAGCTTTATTTGAAATTGATCTGTATAAAAAATTAACAATTTTTTTCATGAATCGTTTGTTATAAATTAGAATGGGTAATGCAATAATTGTACAATCTAAAATAAAAAAAATGTATGAAACTTTTCCTAATAGTTTAAAGTACCAAAATCCAAAATTACCTATTATTAAAAGAAAATATAGATCAAACAATCTATCGCCAATGACGCTTGACATCCCTTTACTGATTGAAATATTCAGATCATTTTTTAAAAAATAAGCTTTCACAAATTCGCCAATTCTTCCAGGAGTAACAATACCAATGAAAATACTACTCGCGTACACGATAATTGAACTAAAAGAAGAGTAATATATATTTTGATTTGAAAGCATCATCTTCCAACGATAAGCTTTAATTAGTATCATTGGAATGTTTAATAAAATTGCTAAAATAAGATAGTTAAATGATATTTTTTGTAAAATATTTATTGATTTGGAAAAATCGATCTGATTAACTATAAATATGAATATTACTATTCCTACTAGGTGAAACCATGTGCTTTTGTGATATCTTCTTTTTGAGTGGGGAAAAGTATTGTTTTTCACTTTATAAGTATTTGAAAGAGTATTAATAATACTAATCGGATAGTTTTCTTATTTGAGAAAGCTGATCTGCAATTAAACCAAAAAAGAAAATGTTTAAGCCAGAAAGGGAAACAAATATACCTGCTTTCGGAAATGACATATAAAGAGCAATCCCAACAATTGAATAAATTAAGCCCAGCAATAATAATGCTAATCCAACTGGAGCAAATACTTTCAGAGGATTGAACATCATAATAATTCTAAGAAGCAATAGCATTGTCTTAGCACCATCCCTGATTTTAACTTGACTTTCTCCTTCTGATCTTTTTTTTATATCAATTGGTATAAAATCTATGTTATATGCAGCTTTTATGAATGCTAAAGTCATTGTGGATGTAATTGAAAAAGTGTTTGGATAAAGGTGTAGAAATTCAAGAAATTTGCTCTTTCGAAATGCACGAAATCCTGAATTCAAATCTGGTATTTTTTTTTCGACTAAAAATTCTGCTGTCCTTTGTAGAACCCATTTGCCCAGATTTCGTCTTTTGGGACTTGCTTTACCTCCTCGATCTCCAATAACCATATCAAATTCATTCATTCTTTCAACAATAGTAAGTACATCATCAACAGAATGCTGTCCATCTGCATCCATCAATACTATTATATCAGTGTTTGCTGAGCGTACACCTGTTTTTATTGCAGCTCCATAACCCTTATTATAAGGATGATTAATAATCTTGACTTTTAGATTATTTTTTTCTTTTTGAAAGTCTTCCAATATCTCTCTGGTTTTATCAGTTGAGCCATCATTAATAAAAATTAATTCAAAACTATTAAAGTCAGAATCTTTTATAAAATTATTGATAATTTCAGGTAATGTCTTTTCTTCATTGTACGCTGGTATAATGAGTGAATACTTCATAATAATTTCCTCAATTGTCACATATCTTGCTGACTTCCCTATTTGTTTTTATCATAAATTGAAATAATAATATTAAAATACACAATATAAATAATTGAATACTTAATAACACATTAATTTTAATAAATGTTATACTAGAAAATTTTATAAAATGAAATTTTTCGATTGAAGTTATTTTTTCATTGCTTTAACACAAATATCTCCAGTAAGAAGCGAAGGATACAATCCCCTTATTTTTCCAAATAATCCACAGCCTGTAACCTCTAATATTTTAAATCCACAATCTTCGAGCAAATTACAAAATGTCTTTTCTGTAAAGTAATGCAGATGACCACTGTCCCATCCTGTTTCTTTCCAATTGTATGGAGATCCAGTAACAGGTAATCTCCCTAAAAGTAGACAAAACCTTTGTTTTATATATGCGATATTTGGCACATCAGCAATAAAAATTCCACCGTTTTTTATTATTCTGTAAATTTCATTAACTATTGAGTAAGGATCAAAAATATGCTCAATTACTGCAATACAAGTTACTGCATCAAACATATTATCTTGAAAATCAATTTTTTCATTAATGTTTGAAACAAAAAAATATGAGTTATTTATTTTCCTAGCTTCTGCCTCTTTTTTTGCTTTATTTATTTTTGAGTCTACAATATCGATTCCATAAATATGATTATATTTTGATTTTGCTTTGAATAATAACGATCCAGTACCACAACCAATATCAAGAAAATTTTCACCTTTTTCTAGAAGGTTCAATGCTAAATCTTCACGGTGAAGATCATATTTCTTAAATAATTTTCTTAATATAGGGAATGATATATAATTCTTAAGTTTTGCTTCCTGAATTTCATATAGTTCTTTTTCATTTATCATTTTTATTACTTTTATTGATATTGAAGATTATAAATTGACTTATTAAACTTTTTTACCTAATGATTTTTTGTATAATTTTTCAACTTGTTGCACAATTGAATCCCATGTATATTTTTCTTTAACTAATTTATAAGCATTTTCACTCTTTATTAGATAATCATTTGTGTCATTTATTAGTTTGTTTAATGCTTCAATTAATTCTTTTTCGTCAAATTGAATAATAATACCACAGTTATACCTTTCAATATCATTTATATTACATTTATCAGTTATTACTACAGGCTTTTTAAAGGAGCATGCTTCTAATACAACAATTGGCATTCCTTCAAATCTAGATGTTAATGCAAGGATTTTGCATTCATTGAAAGCTGCGATTTTTTCATCACCATAGATAGAACCTATAAAATGAACTTTATGCTCAATTCTTTGTCTTTTAACAATAGTTTTTAATTCATGTAAATAATTTTCATCTGGTCCAGCAATTACTAAATCTGTATTACCTATTTCTGACTTTGCAAAACCTTGGATTAAGAGATCTATTCCTTTTACTCTATTTATTCGCCCTAAAAAGAAGATATAATCATTTTTTATATTAAATTTATCTTTAAAATTTACTCTTTGAATATCTTTATGAATTGTTACACCATTTGGAATTTTTACTATTTTTGTTTTGTTTATACCAAAATCCAGAGCATCCTTATATTCTTCATCAGTAAGAACATGTACAAAATTTGATTTTTTCAATATATTTCCAAAAAGGAGGTCATATATCTTCTTTTTTTTAAAACTTTTCATTGCAATTACAATGAAACCATGAGTTGTGATGATGTAAGGTTTTTTAAATATTCGAGTTAGAATCAGTACTATAACATTATTCAATGTTCTATATTCATGAAGATGTAGAATGTCGAATTTATTTATATTTTTTATTAACCATAACCAACCTTTAATTGAAATATATAAATGTTTACGCCAAGCAAGTTTATTTGAAATATTATTGAAATAATTTACTTTTATTCCATCTATAACAGACTCTTTTTCACGAATTACATTTTTTTCATCGAAAAGATTTGAAGTATAGATTGTGACCTCATGCCCATGATCAACCAACTGTTTAGAAATATTATAAGCAACTGGCACTGGCCCACCATATGAACTGCAGGGATAAAAAGCATTAATTATTTGTAGAACTTTTAATGTCAAAATTAGTTGGATTATTAGTTATTGATTATTATTTTTTGTGTAATATATAAAATACGGAAGTTGGTCTGATTTTTTTTAGACTATTATTTGCATGATAGATATAATTCCAAGTAAATAGCCAACATAACACATTATCAAGTAGAATTACAAATGTTGAGTTATATACAGGCCTTTTTGTAATATATGTTAAGCGATTAGTAAGTGAAAACATACACATCTGCTCTTTAATAATTTCAAAACCTACTGAAATAATCATATTTCTAAAGAGGGAAAGAGGTATACCTCTTTCCCTCTTTGTTAATCCTTTTCTAGGCTTGTTCCAATCACCCATTGAAACAATTGGTTCCCTGATAAGAGCATAACCATCTTTCTTTAGGCATCTATGAATCTCATTAACAATTTTACTAACATTAGGAATATGATGTAAAGTTCCAAAACATGTTATTAAATCAAACGAATTATTAGGAAATGGGAATTTACCGTCAATCCTTGGCTTAACATAATCTACCTTAACATCATTAATATCTTTGGTAACAAATCCTTGGGATGGTTCTAATATTGTGAATTGATCAACAAATTTAGAAATTTGAATAAATTCATCACCATATGCACTTCCAATTCCAAGTACATGAGAAAAATGTCTTCTAGGTAAAAATCGATATCCCTTTCTGTAGTTTAAAGCATGATAACAATATTGATATTTTTTTTCGTCTTTTGAAACTAGTTTGAAATAACCTTTCTCTTCATCTTTAAACCAGTTCTCAATATCTACAAGATCAAAGTCATCTCCATATAATTTTTTGCCATCTAAATATTTATGATAATTATTATCATAAATCATCATTTTACCTCACTTAATGAAACATTCAACATTTATGTTGAATTAATTTCTTTTATAATCTAATCTAAATGATAAATAAGGTTTCCTGGAAAAGTCGAAAATTGACTTATACGGCTAACCTTAACCATTTATAAAGTTTAAATTGTCTCAATAGAATTTGAGTAAAAAGAAGCCTTAGCTTCCTTTCAAGATTCATCATCAGGATGATAATTCCTATAACTGCTTCATTTGTTTTAGGAATCTTTGCCATTTTTCTGGACAATCCATAATGTCTCTTGCCTTCTTCAATTTTGCCTTCAATAGCTATTCGTTCTCTTAAATCTTGTTTTTCCTCTTTTAGACCTTCAGTCGGCTTAACTGTTTTGGGGGAACGACCAAGAGTTGGTCCTGAAATCCGTATTCCATGTTCTTTGCAAAATGCTATGTTATGCCTCGTCCGATATATATTATCTACCTGTATTGCTTCAGGATAACAACCGTAACGTTCTTTGTATTGTTCAATATGATCTATATCAATGAAATATTGTAAATATGGATTCTCTTGTATCTGATTTACTATCTCCTCATCTGTAAATCCACAACGCTCTTTTATTATCAATGATCCGAGTGCCATCCTTAATGGTTTGGCTGGCGCTCCCATCTGTTTTGAAAATCTATCTGAATATAACTTTTCTATCTCTTCTCATGGAATCAGCTTTGTAAGCATTACCCACCTTTTGTCACTTCTGAGCTTACCTCCAAAGGGAAGATAAAAGTCTTCGAATTCGAGTTGTTCCAATGATTTCTTTCGGTACAACTTTTACTCCATGTGCAAGGATTATACGCTTATTCTTACATTTTCCTTGCATATTAAGCAAGCATTATGCCACGAAAACTCTCAAATATTCAGTACTTTTGACTTTTTCAGGAAGCCTTAATTATGGGACATGTTCATTTGATGTAGTTTATTGAATTAATAATTCCCATAGCTTCATTCTCGATATTAATATGTTTTATCAATTTTAGTGACTCTTTACCCATCTTTGTGATTAATCCTTTATTGGAAATAATTATGTTAATTTTTTCTGCAATAGCAACGCTCGACTTGCTTTCAACAATAAATCCATTTAAACCATTTTTAATCAGGTCATATGATCCACCGACTTTGTCTGTAGATATAATAGGCAATTCAAATATCATTGCTTCGTTTAACACAAGTCCCCAAACCTCCCTCCATGACGGCAAAACAAAAATACTTGAAGCATATAATATTTCACATATCTCTTCTGTTGACCTGTTTCCAAAAAATAATACACCCTCAATTTTTTCATTAATACATTTGGATTTTAGCTCGTTTAATAATGGACCATCTCCAATAATAGCCAAACTGATATCCCTATGCTTTTCTTGCAATATTTGATAAGCTTCTATTAGGTAATCAACTCCTTTAAGTGGCACTAATCTTCCGCAAAAACAGATAATTATATTATTAGTAAGTTTATACTTCTTTCTGATATCCTCTTTATTCAGATTTTGTTTAATTTTAAAATATTTATCATTATCAATACTGTTAAAAGCATAGAAGATACTCTCCTCATGAGCTCCAAGTTCTATTCCATACTCTTTAGCTTTTGTGCCATATGCAATAAAAGCATCACTAGTTTTAATTATAATTTTTTTAACAAATGTGAAAATTTTTCTTTTTAAGGATCTTTCAAACACAGTGTTTGACAACCAGATAATATTTTTTGTTTTTCTTCTAAATTTTGAATATAACCATCCCATATGATCGGCAAATGAACTATACATACCAATTATTATATCAGGTTTCTGTTTTATTAATTTGTATATAATTGAAGGATTAAAATGATAGGTAAACAAATCACTACCAAAGAACGATAATTGATATCCTTTTAGTATTTCATAATTGAATTTAATCTCCTTATCATCAATTTCCCAAGATCTGAATTTCTCTCTTTCAGCAAAGAAATATACAAGAAAATCAATATTTTTATCTTGGCTAATCACATTGTATAATGGAACTCTGTATGGTGCTATTATATTTGTTAGTAGTATTACTTTTTTTTTCTTCATTAAAATCCATAGATGATGTTAATTTTTTTTGTCTCTTAATCTTTCTTTAAGAATTGTCACATAATGAAAAATGATTGATATAAAATAAATAGGGATGTTATAAATACTTCTTATCAAACCGAATCTGTTATAGATCAATACTATCCTTTCATAGAGATTCTTATAGAAATTATTATACCCAAAACCTCCTAATGAATAATATACAACTGGAATGTTTTTATAGAAAATTTTTAAATCCTTATTTGATTCTAATATTTCAAAATACCAGTCCAGTTCACCTTTAAGCTGATATTTTGAATCATAAAATGGGGTTTTATTCTTTTTAATAAACAAAGACTGATGACTAACAGTCCTTGTTCCCATTCGAATCAAATTTTTTTTATTATAATCAAAAGCTTTTAAATATCCCAATTTGTTTCCTTTTTCAGTTTGTACAATAGTATCACCATATACCAAATCAATATCAACAGAATTTACATCATGAAAAAGAATTGCCAATGTATCATTGTTATAAAATCTATCTCCTGCATTTAAAAAATTTACATAATCTCCTGTAGCTAATTCAAGTCCTTTATTCATAGCATCATAAATACCATTGTCAGGCTCGCTAATCCAGTAATCAATTTGATTCTCGTATTTTTTTATTATATTTTGAGTATTATCTGTAGAGTTGCCATCAATTATTATAAATTCAATATTATCATACGACTGATCTAAAACACTTCTAATTGTACCTTCTATAAATTGTTCACTATTTAAAACAACAGTAATGATACTAATGAGTCGTTTATTTTGATCTCTATATTTTTTTAAATTTTTAACTTTTAATCCACCCTGCATTTTTTACTCTTTGTATAAAAATTCACTATTCGTCAATTAAAGGCAATATAGTCAATAAATACATTATAATTTTGTTGTATAAATTTGAATATTGAAAATATTTTTTTAAATTTTATTTTCAAGAGATTTATGTTTATTTGTTATTTGTATAAAATAGTACTGTGAATAGTACAAAAGAGACAAAAAAACCATTGGGCTCATATTTTCAATTTGTGGGCGTTGAAGAAAATTTAAACCTAACATGAACAATAAAATAATTTTTTTACTTCCAATATTTTTATAACAAAGAAAAAGGAAAGGCAGATAAAAAAAGACATATCCGAATATACCATTTCTTAATAAAAAGCCCACTCCGCTGGTCTTCACAATAGTGTTATCATTTGCAAATTTTTTTTTTGATAAACCAAATAATGCATTTTCATTCACTATATCTGTTTTAAAATCTTGAAGCATATTTCTATTATCACCGCTAAAAGAATTGGCTGTTGGATTATATTGAAAGCGCGCAAGCAGTCTATCATTAATTACACTTTTAATAGCTGGGCTTGAAAAATTTTGAAAAGCAATAATAACTATTAAAAAAGTCAAAACTAAAATACAGATTTGTTTAACTTTGTTTTTACTTATAACAAACCAATAAATTACCATAAAAAATAAAGATATTATAAAAGCCATTGAAAGTGTCAAAAATCCTGATATAACCAGGAAAACTCTGGTAATTGTAGATTTAAACGTAAATTCATTTAAAACTAAAAGCCAAGTGATAATTAAAGCAAGCGCCCCAGGTTCATTTGCAAGACCGCATATTCTAATTACTGAAATGTCTCCTATTCTGAAATGTACATTTTTACATATCAATCCGATATAATAAAAAAGATAGGGGCGAGTACGCACCATAAAAGGAATAGGTTCAATATCTACACCAATTGCTAATATAGTGAATAAAATTACTGATAAACCAATGATTATATAGTTGATAAAATATATACTCTTTATGTAAAAATTGTAACCATTTTTTAATATTATACATGTGCTTATTAAAAATATGAACTTAAAAACGACACCAAATGGCCTTCTTAATTCTTCAAGCTCAACAGGGCTTTGAATAAATGCTAATATAAAGAGGGCTATAACATATATTACCCATAACATTATCCATGTAAGATCTCTATTATCTAAATTAAAATATGGTATAAGCATTATAAAAAGGGCTACAGTGAGACCGCCTGATACGACAAAATGATATCCGGGGAATAAAGCATGAGTAATATATGGCATAGAAGTGTACATTATAAATATAGATAATAATGATAGAGTATTTTTTAAAATCATTTTTTATTATTGTAGGTCCATTTACTTATAATGGAATTAAATAGTGAAATGTAAAAATTTGCATTGATAAATAACAAATTTTTTATAAATATATTTATTGATTTTAATATTCTTTTTTCTTTAATAAATAAGTCCAGAATAATTGGAAGTAGAACGATATTGATATATTTTTTCCTGAATTTTTTGTAGTAAGTTGTTCCTTTCAATTCTGTTATTAGATTTCCCCACTTATCTAAAAAGTATTTTGCACCAGATAATCTGTTTTCATAATTTAATGAAATTCTATTAGTTGAATTGGTTGAAAAATATGATAATCTATCTGGGATATATTGGACAATAACATTTGTTATTGCTATTTTCATCCAAAGATCATGGTCTTGACAGCTTGCTAAAGTGTTATCAAAACCACCAATTTCTTGAAAAATATTTTTTTTTATTAACAATGTTGATGTATTAGGAGCTGTCCAACCCTTTAACAAATGATCAAGGATATTATCATTGATCATTTGTTTCCCAGATGGTCTATTTAAACCATTACTATCAATAACCCACTGATCGCAGTAAATTAATCCTATATTTTCATTAAATAATGCTAATTTTAATTGCAATTCGAGTTTATGAGAGTCCCAATAATCATCTGAGTCTAAAAAGGCCAGATATTTACCTTTAGCAATTCTTGCCCCAATATTTCTAGACTCCGCAGCTCCTAGCCTTTTTTTATTTCTAATGAATATTAAATTAGAATTCAAACCGGTATAGAAACTCAAATCTATATCGGAACTCAAATCATAATCAGAACAATCATCTACAATTATGACTTCTTCAGGGATTGATGTTTGATTATAGACTGAGTCCAATGCTCTTAATAATTCTTTTGTTCTATTGTATACTGGAATTATTACAGAGATATTTATCATTGTATTATTGAATAGAAATAGATTTGTTTAAAATGCAAAATCGTTGATTAAGGAAAAATATTATAAATAATTTACAACCAATTATGTATCGCATCAATGAAAATGGGATAATGTAAATTTATTAATCAATTATCATGCCCACATTTTACCCTTAATAAAAAAATTGTTTACTGGTTCAATTACTCCAAAACGATACTGATATCGTGCGCACTTTAATTATTAGGGTTAGGGCAGTTCATGCAGCTTTATGCTTTTTGGTAAGCCCATGGTCAAGGTATTCCTTTAAATTCAAATCATCCCAGAATTCCTCCCAGCAGCCTTCATAAGTATTTGCAACGAATATGCATATCTATGCATTAGCGTGTGAGATCGTCCACTGCATACCAGATAACTAAACGTTGACCGACTATATACTTGTTAGCACTCTATTGCACCACTTCTAATATTGTATCCTTTTACTCGGTATACATCATATTTCATATAATCCTTATTACTTACAAAATAACTTCGTAATTTAAAAACGTTGTTCGTTTACTCTTTAGTAACATTGCTTCCTGGTATATCCTAGCAATTGCAACATCGACCTTTCCTTCCCATAAGAATGCTTTTAATAGACTTTCCCATTCTTCACATCGTTTCATATCATTTTCTCCAAAGAAAACACGCGCAGTATCCCATAAATGTTCCACTGCATGGTACCAATCTAATATTTGATCTGCATCGGGGAAATAATCCTCTTTGAATTTATTCGTCCATATTGCGCCATATTCCAAAATTATTACTACCTTAGCCTTTTCTTACGCCTTGCTCACAGATTTATGCATAAAGCATCTTTTTTAAATGTATCAACTCCTTCTCCAAGACTACTTACAAAGCGCTTATTATGTATTTCTATCCTTTCTTTACCATTTTTACTCTTTTTATACACAATATCAGAATCCATATACACAATCCCCTGTTTGTTTTCCTTATAAACTACTTTCTTATTACCACATATTGGCACCATGCCACCATCCATCTGGATATATATATGTGTTGGAGATACTGCTTCTATACACAAAATATAAGGATATCGACCTTTTATCCATGAATCATGATATAGTTTTGTTCCTATTCGATGAGTTACTCATTCAATACATGTTTCACTAACATCTAAGATAAGTAATTGTGATAAAGAATCTTGTATGCTCAAATGGTATAAATGAAGCTACAAGACTTATCGCTTGCACAGTGTTTGCTTGGCAGACTTCTGGATATCTCAAGAACTCTATTCACAGGATAAACATGTTTCATACATTTAACGCATACATAATGCTGACGATAAATAGTTACTTCTCCAGTTGTAGTTGAAATTATCCACTTGATTTTACCTTTATTTTTTAGTCTTCCATGACAATGGGGATATGTATTTTCCCATATTCTTCTGCTTCATGTGCAGCAATCTTCTCTAACATTTTTTGTTTATATCGTTTCCCGATATCGAGTACTTTAACTTCAAACACATGATGCAATGTGCATGTCTTAACATTATTTGTTATTGTGATTGACTCAATTTATTTTTCCATTAAATCTAATAGTTCATTCTTAATTGCTTCTGGTAACCATTTTTAATTTTTTTGTTCGATATATTTCCCTATCTCCCTTAAAATATTTAAGGGAGATTATAATATAATGTTAAATAATTAATAGCATTTTTATGACTTTATACCCGAAAAATTAGTTTGCGCGCAACAATATCTTTTTGAGATTGTTGGAGTATTTCTTGAATTAATAATTTTTAATTTTACATTTGTTAGTTTTTAATTTCTAAATATTTTAAATTATTAATTTAACATTTTTTAATAAAAGCACTATACTTTGTTTCCCCGTTAAAAATAAAATCACCAACTCCTGATTTAATACAACCATGGTGACACAGCAGGATTACCAAAAAATTTTACCATCCCTATTTACCTTTAAAAATTTTGATAAGAAGTTTAACCATCTTATAGGATTTATATTCAAAACACGTAAAATCCGAAATAGACTATAGAAAAAATGTTTAAATTGTTTCAATTTAAAATTTGCTTTCATTATTTCAAACAATAGCTTTGCTTTTGCTTCTGGAAACTTATTAAAATCTTCACTAAACTTTTCTAATCTTGTTTCTGCTGATTTAATATGATTTTTTAAGCCTTTCTTATTATTCACACTTATCCTATCATGTCCAATATATACTTTTGCGAGAACTTTTGGTGTAAAGTCTACCAGATAATGTTTTGTAATTCTTCGCCAGTAATCACCATCATTTCCTCGTGGTAATTCTTCATCAAAATAGCCTACTTTATCAACGACTTCTTTTTTTATAATTATTGTTGGACAACCACCAATAGCTTGTTTATCCAGCATTTCTGGGAAGACATTACCTTTTAATTGGGGTGCATTTATAGCTACAGGTTTTTTGTCTTCAAAATATTCCATCCATGCATATACTAATCCAACTTTTTTTGATGAATTCTCAATTAAAGGTAATTGCAATTCAAGTTTATCAGGAACCCATTCATCATCATCATCTAAAAAAGCAATATATTTTCCTTTTGCAATTTTTAATCCTTCATTTCGAGCAGCTGAAGCACCACCTGAAATATCTCGTTTAATATAAACAATACGAGGGTCATCATTATAATGTAATATTATCTTGTCTGTATTGTCGGTGGAACCATCAGAAATGACAATTAATTCAAAATCTTGAAATGTTTGTAATAGAACACTATCAATTGCTCTTTTCAACATTTCTGCTCTATTATAAGTAGGTATAATGATTGATACTATAGGATTCATATTTTATTTTGAAAAAATAATTTGTTTTTAAAGAATTATACTTATTATTATTTTTTTTGCGAAAGAACAATTTATAAAAATAATAAACTTATCTATATCCGTTCTTTTATCTTTTTAGCAGGGATCCCAGCCTAAACTTCATATTCAGGAACATTTTTTGTAACAACTGAAGATGCTCCAATAACGGCACCATCTCCAATCTTAACACCAGGCATAATGAGTGTATAGGCTCCAATCCAAACATCATTGCCAATTACTACATCCTTCGTATACATACCTTGATCTTTAATGAGTTGATTTTTGTTTTCGTAATTATAAGAATGTGCAATTATTGTAACGAACTGGCCAAAAAGCACATTGCTACCAATTGTAATTCGTCCTTTCTTGAATCGTAAATTTGCATATCCATTAATGCGTGAACCTTTCCCAATAGAAATGTTTTCAATAGGCCCAGTAAAATTGGCTAGAGAACTAATGGTGCATCCATCACGTTTTTCAATTTGATTAAAATATAATTGTTTTATACATTTTTGTTTGAACTCTCTCCAATAATATTGGATAAGATAAAATATTTGTTTAATACAAAGAATCATATTTTAAACTGTACTACAAAATTAATAATAACTAATGTATTATTGTTGACTCTAAAAATACACACCACCATTTAACACAATATTAGCTCCATGCATATAATCTCCTGATTGTCCAATTATTATTTCTATTGCAGATGCAATTTCTTCAGGTTTTGCAAGTCTACCTAAAGGTAAATCATTAGCAATAATTTCCAATGACCTCTCATTATAATTAGTTAGTAATTCAGTTTTTGTCATACCTGGTGAAACTACATTAACTGAAATTTTTTTGCTTTGAAATTCTTTTGCAACGGATCTGACTAATCCCCATAATGCGCCTTTTGCTGTTAAATATGCACCCATTTGCACAGGTGGTGTATGAAATAAAGCATCTGTTAAAATAACAATTATTTTACTACCTTCGACAAACAAATGATTTGCTGATTTTATACAATTAAGAAAACCTAAACATGCAACTTCTATTTGAGGTAAAATGTCTTCTTCCCAATCTAATTTCAAAGTTTTTTGTGGAATAATTGGAAGTGAAGCATTATGAATCAAAATATCAAGTTTACTATTTTCTATTTGTATTTTTTCTATTATTTTGTTCACAGCAAGAATATCTGACACATCTGCTTTGATGGGGATTGCTCTTCCCCCTGATTCATGAATAAGATTGCAGATTAGATTCGCTTGATTTCGGTTTTTATGATAATTTAAATATATAGTTTTAACTTTACTATATAACTTTAAGGCTATTGCAGCACCAATTCCTCGTGAACCTCCAGTGATTAAACAAGTATCAAAATTGTATGATTTTGTCATTTTATTATTTTTGATATCCTTTTTGATAAATAATTTGTAAATTTTCTAGCACCATATATATTGAGGTGTGTGATTTTAGCGTAGAGTTTTGTATTATAATGAAGTATTATTGGTTTATCAATAATAACATTCGAAAATTCTTTTTCAATAACTTTCAAGTATTGAATTAAAGGCGTTGCATCGATATAATTTTCCTGAAAGGGAATTGGCATTAGACGAATCATTAGAATAACATTTTTTTTTCTTGCTAAAAGAGCCATATCGAATATGTTTTTTTTGTATTTTTTTGAGACTATAAATGCTTTTTTTTCAATTGGTTTGATTGTTTTTCGACGAATATCTTCCTGAAAACCCCTTTGCTCTAAAATAGATCTCGACATATCAAAATGACTAGGTCTATGATATCGATTTACATTGAAATAATAATCAGCTCCCCCTTGAATTTTACCAAAAATAGTTCTTATACCCTCGCGAACCAAATACTGAGGAGGTATAGAAGAATTAAGCATACTTGTTTTAATATCACCACCAAACGATCTTATAAATCTTTTTTTTATTTCAGGATTTTTTGACTTTTCATCTGCCAATAAAGGTGGGAAAACTGCAAATACAATAATTTTTGGTTCATGATGATTTTCAATGTAAGATTTCAGTATATCAATATATCCATCAGGACCGAGCCATCCTAATGTACCTAAGTTGTAGGCTTTTAAGTTTGTTTTTTTTTCAAATTGTCTTGTTATTATTCCAGAAAGACATGCACTTTCTCCTAGAAAAATCACATCATTATACTCATTTGAGTTGTGAACATAACTCATTTGATAATAGATTAGTGACTCCTCAAATGTAGGAACTCGGTATAACTTAAGAAATTGGTTCATATCTTTTGAAAAAAATATTGATATTGAGTAAAGTAATATCATTATAAACAATGAAATAATTAAAATATACATTGATGGAGATATTATTATCCATTTATTATTATCATTATTATCATTATTCTGATTACTTGACTTCATTAGAAATCCATATATAGAACAACAGAATCTTTATTTTCCAATGCCCACAATACAGAAAGAATAATTAAAATAATGATAGCTTTAAAAATGATATAAACCATAAAATATGTATCATTTGGTTTTATTCTGTTGTTAAATTTTATAAATTGTTTCATCATTTATTATTAATTGATTATATAAATGAAATTATGGATATAAAAAAAGTATTAACAATTTTTAAAGTTCGATTTAAATCAACATGAAAAAAAATAAAACTAAAACAAACATAATTAAAAGTGATAAATATAGCAATCAACCTAATTGCAGAATTCTTATAGTAATTCTTCAATCCTGAACGACCAAGCAATGATTTTAAAATATCCCCATAAATACGTGTTACTGCAACACCAAAACCATGAATTAATCCAAAAATAATAAAATTCCAGGTTGAACCATGCCAAACACCAGCAATAAAAAATGTTATAAATATAAGTATATATCCAGCATTCTTCGCATGTCTATTCCATTTTTGAGCGATCCATTTGTAAGAATTCATAAAGATATAGTCCCTAATCCAGATTGAAAGAGTAATATGCCATCTGTTCCAAAATTCAACCATATTGCGAGCTATAAAAGGACTATTAAAATTTTCTGGTAATTTAAGACCAATAAGTTGAGCGCAACCAATAACGATATCACAATAACCTGAAAAGTTTAAATAAACATAAATTGGATAACTATAAAAATATATCATAAAGTGTACAATTACTTTGATACTTGAAACATTACTTATTACTCCAATAGCTTCCCTTTGATAAAGTTTGAGTGCTAAAATTGATAATAATCCCATTTTAAACATTCCAGTAAGTACCCTATTCCATGAAGATAAGATTTCATTTTTAGTGAATGAGGTTTTATCAATTTCATTAAAATAATTATAAAAATCATTATAACGTTGAATTGGTCCTGCTAACAAAGAAAAAAAACCTAACTGGTAGTTTGCATAGTAAAGTAATTTGATATTGGATAATTGATTTTGATATAAGTCAATAATCATATGTATTAATTTAAACATCATATAGGATATGCCAATCAACTCAATTTTATGATCTAGTAAGTTTGTAGGGATGATCAGTTTTAGAAAATCATATTTTTTTATAAAGAGGAAAAATACAACGATAATGGATACAAAAATGAATATATAATTTTGTAATGAGTATTTTTTAATAAGTTTTAAGATTAAATAACTTGATAAAATAAAAACAAAAAAAACAATACAAGTATTAATATTTTGTATATAAGTAATAAGAAAAATTAAATTAATAAAACTTAAAAGTAATTGACGATATACAAGATTGTTTCCTAATAAAAACAGGATAACTGATAAACTTATGAAAATCAGAAAGGGAATGGAAGCAATATTCATTTGATTTAGTTAAACCATTAACAAATTTTTTGTTCAATAAGTTTAATAAATTTTCCAACATTTTGGTCTGCATCTTTTAATCTGGAAATTTCAGATGTGGCAAATTGAATATTAAAGTTTTTCTCAACAGCAATAATAAGATTAATATGTTCAAGGGAATCCCATTCTTCAATATCATCACCTGTCATCTCATCAAAAATTATTATACTATCATCTTCAAAAATATCACGGAATATTTGTTGTAATTGATTTTTAACATCAGACATCTCTCTTTTTTCCCTCCATAATGAAATATTTTAAATTATTAATATTAATTGAATTTGTTTTTAATGACCAGTATGTAGTACCGTCATTTAAATCATTTATTTGTTCAAATCCTAAATGGAAGTATAATTTTTCAACCATTTTATTCTTTGCAGTCGGTATATACTTACCTTCAATAATCGAAATATTATTATTTCGTGATAAATTACAGATATAATTCATAAGAAATTGTTCAACTCCACGGTTTAAAACCCGACAACTCATAAGCCAAGTATCAATTATCAAAGTTTCATTTTTAATTTCAGATAGTATAATTGAAATTAAGCCATTATCACCGAAATTGTCAATAAGTCGTACTGTAAAGGTTTTCCAGGAAGAATTATTTATTATTTCTTCAATATTAATTTTTGTATAACGTTTTGTTGTGAGGTTGAATTGATTTGTCTTATTAATTAGTTGAACAGACCTGTTGATGTTTTCTGGATTAATTGGTTCTACTATTGCTTTCATATTCAGTGACTGAAGATAATCATCAATATTTACTATCTTATTTTGCAATTTCTTTCTTTTAATATCTGACGAGTATAACTCTGCTCGTATTAGATCTTCATTAGTGAAGGAAGTTGTCTCAAAATAACGATAGCTGTCAATTTTCTGTATGTAAAATGCTGGGTCCTCTGGCATTTCAGGCACAGCAACTTCAGGGAGATAATATCGTACAATTCCTCTCTCGTGTGGATTATCATCAACAAATACTATTGAGTCAGTGCCAATATTAATCTCTTGTGCTATTTTCTGTATATTTGCTACTTTATTATTCCAGTTTGCTAAAAAACAAGTGATGTCGTCTAATTTTAAAATCATATCAGGATGTCTTAAAAATGGTTCTTTAGCATTTTTTTCATCATTCTTAGAACAAACTGCTAGAATAATACCTCGATCCTTTAGATTTTTTATATATTGCTGAAAATTTAGAAATGCTTCACCTGTTGGATTTCCTTGACCAAGAGAAATACCACCTAATCCATCGTCACCAATAACACCTCCCCATATAGTATTGTCTAAATCTAAAACCAAACATTTTTTACTTTTGCCAAGTAATGCAACTATTATCGATGCGATACTGTTGGCATATGATGGAAGTAATTCTGGTGTGCAAGGGAGTTTAGAATCGTAATAAAATCTTTGATCACACCATTCTAATTTCCCATGCATTGAAGAGAGCATGTCAATATCATGAATATTGACATAAGCTGGAGCTTTTTTAGATAAAGATTGATTCAAATATGTAAAATACATTCCTTGTGAATATGGAACTCTGTGTTCAATGTTGCCCATAACATTCCATGGAGGAATATCAAAATTATTTTGTATTATTTGACAGTTAATATTCGTGTGTAATGTATTCCATAAATTCATCCAACGATTGATTTCCTGATCAACAATTTCTTTTACATCATTTTCGCTTAGTCCAAATTTTGGAAATAATTTGATATCCTTGTGTCCACATATTAGAATGACAATTTGAGGTTTAAAGCGATATAAATTCGAATCTTTTGAATAAATTTCCTGATTTATTACGCTATATTCTGACTCATAAATTTCTACATCAATGTCTGAACAGAATAAAAATAGATCAATAAACCATGTTAACTGATTGGTCGTATAACTACCTAATATTGCTATTTTTGTCTTATTTATATTTTTATTCAGATTATATGTTCGTACTTTATTTACTAAATTATAATAGGATTTAAAAGTAGAGTAGTCATAATCTATAGATAAAGCTGATTTCAAAACGTTGAATGCAACATCTGATTGATTTGAAGAAATCATTTTCGATAATGATTTTTTAAATTTTGGGAAAAGGAGTAATCTTTTTTGCCCTTCAGATGTAATAAATTCTTTCAATTCGTTAGTTATTTTTTCATCCATTATAATCTTCTTTTAATCCAATTTGAATTTTAGCCTTCGAAACTTTAGTTCCTTCTTGGTTGAAGATGTTTACTTTTGCAATTACAGTTTTGACAGATTTGAATATTTCGGTTATTTCCAACTTGATTGTAATCTTGTCATTGTGATAACATGGATAGAGATATTTCATTTCAATACTTTGTAAAATACTTTTTTCACCAGGCAAGTCCATCCCAATTATTGCTGAAACAAAACTCGTTAATAAGATTCCATGCGCAACTCGTCCTTTAAAACCTTTAGCTTTAGCTGCTTTATTTGAAATATGTATACTACTAAAATCACCAGAAATATGAGCAAAGTGATCAATCAATTCTTCAGTTATTATGAATTCTCGTTCAATCGATTTTCCATATAATTCATCAATTGAATACCATATCAACTTATCTGATGACATATCAAATCTATCTGTTAGCATAAATGTTTAATTTGAGTATAATAATTTAAATCTCATTAATACCACTAATTAACATCTTAAAATTAATACTATCACATTTATCAGTTATTGTAAGTCTGGGTAACACTTTTCTTTCTCTATGAATTGTTTTTGATATTGAAGTAAAGACTGCTTTATACCCCATTTTAAGTATAACATCGTTCTGCCAGTCATGAAATTTACCACCAGGATAGGCAAACATATCAACTTTATTCGATAAATTTTCTTCAATGATTTTCTTTGATAGCATAATGTCATTTTTCAAAGTTATAATATCCATATTTTTAAAATGTTTGTGACAATGCCCGTGTGATTGAAAATCTATAAGACCAGTTTCCATCATTTCTTTCATTTGTTGCCAAGAACAATGTTTTTTACCTTCTATCATTGATTTGTCTGTTTCAATAAATGCTGTAGGAACGAATACTGTAGCAGGAATATTATTTTTTTTAAGAATTGGAAAAGCATTATAGAAAAAATCATCAAAAGCATCATCAAAAGTTAGTGCTATTCGAGGGAAATTAATTGATTGCTTATTTATTAACTCATGCAAAGGTACAATAATAAAAAATTTTTTTATTATTTTAATTTGATTAATTAATTTTTGTTCTGATATGGCATATTCATAATTGGATTTTTCTTTTTCTATAGAATGATACATAAGTATAACATCTCTTGGATGAAATATATAAAAAAGTTTTGGTAAGCCGATTATTGTACATAGATATAATATTTTTTTTTTAATTGATCGGTAAGTCATTATTGAAATTTTTTTTATATTATATTTGGGAACTGGTCTAGATCATGATCTCCATAGCTGAAAAGCCAAGATGTTTTATCTTGGAATAATTTTTTTTCTTCAATATCGTCTGATATATATATTACAGGGATTGTCTCACTTCTTTTTTTATACCCAAATCGTTTAATCACTTTCTCTATTTCACTTATAGAGGTTGAAATGATTGAGGATTCTGTTTTTGCATCTGTAAAAATTGACAATACATGATTGAGTAGATAATACATTGTCTTATTATCTTTTAGGTCTGCCATTAGTTCAAGTATTATCCCGTTATTATTTTCATGAGGTTTTTGTCCAACTCTAATTATTGTATAACCTAAAACATTTTCACCTTTTGTTGCTAAAAAAATACGATATTCTAGATGAGGTTGATCAACGAATTTCCAGTTTAAGTATTCACTTGTTCTATTAACAGCAAATTTGTATGGTTTCATTAATCCTATTAAATCTTTATCTAATAAATCGGCAAAACGCTCAATTTCACTAATACTTATTCCAGATTTATTCAAAACTGTATAATTTTTTATTTTATAATATAACAACCTAATTTTTAAAGGAAGATTCAATATATAATGTAATAATATTATAATCTTAAATTTTTTTATGTATATAAAAATTAAATCCCCAAATTTGTTAAACATATTAAGTCGTTTTAATAAAGCATTAGATATTTTTTCAATTGTCCATCTTTGTCTCAAGAAATAATTAAACACTGGTGGACCATCAATTCCGCCAAGCTTATGTTTAATGCTTCGATTTGCCTTACTCATTCCAAGGCTCATAAAAATTTGCGCTGATTCCTGATTCGCTTTCTGCAAATTGTATCCAATTGATTCACCTCTAAATTCAGATAAAACAAGCGTATTAATAGACCATGACGCTGTGTAAATTTTTTTCCCTAATTTCAAAGGAACTATCATTGCAGCAGTATGCCCAACAATTTGATTATTCTTTTTTGCAATCCAAATTGGAAGAGGTAATTTAATATAGTTCTTTATTATGAAAGGATTTTTTATAAATAACCATTCCCATCTCTCAGGTATCTGATATGGAGATCGTTCCTTCCAGTTTTTTGATATAAAATTAAATATTTCTTCTTTGTCTTTGATTCTTGCTATTCGTACAATTGCCTTACTACCCATAAAAGATAAATTTAATTCTGTTTAAATATTTGTTTATTAATACTCATCTCATATACTTCTCGAAATTCACCTTGTTGGGAATTTTTTGGATATTTAGTAATTTCATCAAATCTTCTCCATGTAACTACATCATCAATTGTGATAGTTTTATAATAAACTGATATGCTATCAATAATAAATCCTAATCTTTTATAGAGCAATATTGCAGATTTATTATCTACAAATACTTCTAACGATAGCTTTTCTAGGGATAAATTTTCAAAAGCCCATTTTATTAAAGTTTTTGAAGCGGATGTCATAATACCTTTTGATTTGCAATTTTTATCATGGATAATTCTCCCAAATTCTGCTTGTTTTGTAAGTGGATTTAAATTGTAAATTGATATTTGTCCTATTGATATATTATGTTCAGATTCAATAATGAAAATTATATCATTATTCTTATCTTTATAAGATTGAAGCCAATTCAATACCTCGTTTTCGTCAGGCTCTATCCATGATAAAAATGATTTAGAAAAATCTCTTCGCCATCTCGACATGTTCCTCGCATCATCAATTCCAATCTTGACAGGACGTAAATAATAAAGATTATTCTCATTGTCGTATGCTCTTAGAAAATTATTATTTAATATCTTACCATTTTTTAGATTACTTATTATTTCTAAAGAATTCATACTTACTTATTGTTATAAAATTTTTTAATTGTATCAATAATGTATTGTACTTCATTATTTGTTAAATCAGGATATAAAGGTAGGGTGATAATCATTTGAAAAATTTTTTCTGCTTTCGGCAAGCTTGTTCGATTCCCATAACAACGATACAAATGAATTGGCTTGTAATGCACACCTGTATTTATCTTTTTTTCTTGAAGGAAAACACTTAATTCATTACGGTTTTGAGCTTTAATTTCACATAGATGCCATGATGAATTAAAAACTTCATTATCTTCTGGGGGCATCTTTATCTCTTCTAAATCCCTCAATCCTTCCCTATACATATCAATAATTTCTTTTCTTCTTTTATTCCCTTTTTCTAATTTTTTTAATTGGACTAACCCAATTGCTGCAGAAATATCATTGAGATGGGATTTAAGACCAATCTCATCTACACTATATTCCCACCAATAACTTCTATCTAATTTTGTCCTATCCCACGTACCTTTGTCGATTCCTAACCATCTATTTCTCTTGGCTCTATTAGCCAAATTTTCATCATTTAAGGTAATTGCGCCACCTTCTCCCATTGCCAGATTTTTAACTGCATGAAAACTAAAACATCCGATGTCACCTAATCCTCCAACTGGTTTACCTTTATATTTTGCTCCAGAAGCATGCGCACAATCCTCAACTATGGGGATATTACCTGCTATTTCCTTTAATTTATCAATATCAACAGGTCTACCACTATAATGTACAGGAATAATTGCTTTAGTTCTTGGTGAAATTTTACGAGCAACATCCTCTATATCGATATTTAATGTATCTTCATCAATATCTACAAAAATAGGTGTTGCAAGATTATAAACAACACAATGAGCTGAAGAAACAAAAGTCATTGTTGGTACAATAACTTCATCTCCATGATTAACACCAAGAAGCTTCATTGCCATATCAAGAGCCGCTGTGCATGAATTTAGACCTATACAATATTTAACATTACAGTATTTTGCAAATTCTCTTTCAAATTCTGCTGTTTTCGGACCAAGACCGACCCATCCTGATCGTATTACTTCACTCACAGCATTTATCTCTTCTTCATTATAATATGGTTTAAATACTTGTATCATTTTATTTCGCCACCTATTGATTTATATATATTAATCATTTCTTCAATCCGTTTATCCCAAGTATGATTGTTGATTATTTCTTCTCTTCCATTTTGTGCAATATTTTCTCTCTCTTCAGAATTATTAAGATAAAAATGAATTAACTCTACAGCTTCATTGATTGTATCAAACCAAACAAGATGTTTTTTTGTTTCAAAGACCTCTTCTATACCTGGGAAATATTTTGTAAGATGAAACGCACCACATGCCATACAGTTAAAAGGTCTGCGCCAAGAGGCATAATAATAAACATCATTTACTGCATTATACCCTAAAGTAATCTTTGCCTTTGAACATGTATCGACAAATTCTTTACTTACAACAAAATTATGCAATACAATGTTTTGGTGATCTGTAAATAAATCCCAGTTGTTTCCAAAAATATGTATTGTAATTCCACTTTCAGCAATTGCCTTAATTAAATTTCTTCTTTCTTCATGTCCTGGTAAAAAGTCGGCATTGTTTCCAAAAAAAACAACATCGTATTTTTTTTCTAATTGAATCGGTCTATAAATATCTGGATCTGATCCAACCCACCAGAAACCGATATTTTTTACTCCCAAATCGTGGTGCTGCTTAATTATTCTTTGATCTTTATGATACAATAATGTTATATCAGCGTATTTGCCAATATCAATAACGTAAGGTTGAGGAGTATTTCGGAAATCGCCATAAAAATGTATTACTTTGCATTTAGAATTTTTTTTTATTATTTTTATAGTATCCCCTTGTATTGTTTCACCTTTCCCAATATGTATTAAATTCGGTCTTGTTATTTTTGCAACTATATAAAGGGATGTATTCATTATCTGCTTTCCAAAATACTTTGCTATCTTACGATAATCGAATTTTATTAACTTTACTATTTTATTATAAGCTGAAGAAATACCTTCAACATTTATTTGCGCTTGTGGTTCTGAAATCGTATCAACGTACAACACTTTAAAATTCATCAATTCTTGCCTACATCTTTTACTTTCATTGCTTGGATACACAAAATATGGTGATATATATCATGTTCAATCCTTTTGAAATTGTTAAAACCGCATTCCTTTAAGAAATTGCACAGTCGAGTATATGTAAATCCAGTCAAATGATCTTGAGCTGAATATTTGTCTTTTTCTTTTTTATTTCCTCCAAAAATATTATTTATTGCTTCTTTTTCAGAAAGTATCCCTTTAACTAACCAATCTTCAAATATTCTTTCAAGATCAGGTACTTCTATTAGAATTATTCCACCTATTTTTAACACTCTATTCCATGCTATAAGCGTATCAGAAGTTTTGTATGGTGGTATATGTTCCAATAAGGCATGAGTAAAGATATAATCGACAGATTTTGATTTAATCTTTTTTAATTTAACACAGTCCATAATGAGATCACATTTTCCAGCCCAATTTTCAATATCAATATTAATAAATCCATCTAATTTAACTGATCCACAACCAAGGTGTAACTTTAAAGTATTGATTTTTTTTATTTTTTTTATTGAAAAAGCGTTAAAGAGAGCTATATAAATATGTTTAATAATTGGAACTTGATATAACCTTTTCGCAGCCTTTTTAATTAATTTCATTAAATATTTTATCATGAAATAAAATTAACATATTCATAATTTAATAATATATAATTCTTGATCTGAAAGAGCAGGTGATGATTCAGTTTTAAAAATCATTTCTTGGTTGATTTTTGGGTTCTTTACGTTCATTTTTATTGTGTTAATAATAAAATCTCTGTTGTAAGTATTGAGAAAAAAACCAGATTTTTTTCTCTTTATAATTATATCCTCTTGCATTTCAATAGGGGGAATAAAAAATAGAATCAACACACAATTTTTACTGACTCTTAAAGATTCGGCAAGAATCTTTTCTGCTTTATCTTTTGGATGATGTTCAATGACATGTCTAATAATAGATACATCGAATTCTTTATCATTAAAAGGTAAATTTGCAGCATCTCCTAATTCAAACCTTGCTTCTGGGAACATTTTTCGTGAAAATTCAATATGCCTTGGAGTTATATCTAAACCAGTATAAGATATCCTATCAGCATATTCTTTTATTGCTCTATATTGCACTCCTCCCCCTGATCCGATATCAAGAATATTTGTTCCGTTTTTTACACACTTCTCTGCTATTAGCTTATAGGTTGGATCTTTTTCCCAATCTTCATTTCTTAATTTTTCACCCCAAATTCTATCGACTTTATTATCATCCCATTTATTTTGCCATAACTCCCAAGCCGATCCATTCTTATTTTTTTCTATAATGCGATTAATTAATGATACTATATTCATTTATTCACTCCCTATACTAATGATTCTATTAATTTAAAAATTTATAAAAACGAAGAGATAAGAGATTTTGCAACTTTATCCCATGTGTAATTGGAAGCTATTTCCCTTCCTTGGAGCATAAGTTCTTGGCGTTCCTTGTCATTTTCAATATAGAAATTGATCAAATTTTTCAAATGAGTAGGAGATTCATATTGCGGAACTGTTCCTCTAAATAATTCATCAATACCATGATTAAGATCAGAAATACAAAATCCTCCACTAGCTAAAATATCAAAGATACGTACAGCAACAAAACCCTCTTTTCTCATTTCATCGCTGTGATCGTTTAAGCTGACTTTTGACTTTGCATAATACTCATTAAGATTTGTATAGTCAATATATTGTCCACCAATATATTGACTATTAATTCTATTTTCCCATCTTGTTCCCCATACTTTAAAGTTATATTTAGTCTTTCCTATATCCTGCACAATTTGCCTTATCCCATCAATTCTATTATTTCCTACAAAAAAGATATCGTAATCAAAACTATTATCAGGAGTATGAAAACATTTTTTAGCAGTAGCTCCAAATAAAATGTTGGATTCAAATCCCATTTCTTCAATTTTTTTGTTAAATGAGGAAGATAAACAAAATATTTTATCATATCTTTTTAATAGGTTATCATCAACTTTTTCAGGATGACTATATATCCAGATAATTTTAAACGCATTTTTGGGCAATTTCATATGAGATCCGAATAAATGAATAATAATATTTGGTTTATCGTTTGTTACAAGATATCCTAATTGCCCCAAAGCTTTAGTAAGCTCATATTTTACCCAGTAGTCACCCCATTGCATTTGTCGGTATAGATTTGAATCTGTATCAGATGGAGATAAAATTGATATTCGTGAAGGTTTATTATCGAATAGTTTGCTTACTTTTTTAGGATTCATATTTTTATACTTTTTACAATTTCACTATTGAAAACTATTTTAATTAAAATTGCCAGCACTCAATAATTCTGTGTATAAAATTTTATTTATTGTATGTTACTGTTTATTCTCAATACATCAATTTCATATTATTTATTCATCAAATTTGTTACTGCTTTTATAATGCTTTACTATATTTTTATAATCTGTAATTTATACATTATTATTGATAGTAACACATATATGAATCCTCCGATTAAGACAGATATGAAAAATATAAATAAGTTTGATATTGCGATAATCGATGTTAAATAATATATTCCTAATACCATAATCAATGTATTGAATAATGGATATATAATAAATTTTAGTTCATTAATCTTGACTGTAAATATCTTATATAAATAAATAAACCAGATTATAGTTGTACTTGCTGTAGATATCAGAAGTCCAATAGCTGTACCAGTTATATTATATTGATTTGTAAGTGGAACTATTACCAAAAATAATATAATTACCCTCGATGTTACCATTAAAAAAGTTATTTTTGGTTTACCAAATGCGTTAAATAATGAAGCACTGGAATCAGTAAAGATTTTTATTAAAATTGCTATTGAGATAATCTGTATTGGGGTTACAGCTAATATCCATTTTTTCCCCAACAATAGTTCTACAAACGAAGGAGCTAATATGATAAGCCCACCAACAAAGGGAATGCATATTAAAGCTATAATTGATAAAATTTGTAAATATATTTTTTTTAGTCGTAATACATCCATCTGAATTGTTGAATAGGCAGGGAACATGACCTTTTGAATAATTTTATTAAATGTTGCAATATATTCAGCAATTCGGTTAGCCATTATATATATTCCTAAGCTTGTTACTCCTAATATTTTAGTTATTACAATTTTATCACCCTCTTTCGATAGAAATATTACTATACCAGTTAATAAAATCCACTTACCATAGCGAAATAATTGTTTAGCTTTCTCAAGGTCAAGCCTAAATTTTGGCTTGTATGGATGTATCATAAAAGATGCTGTTGTTGTTATCATAGTTGTTATAAGTGTTCCCCAGACAATAGCCCATTCATTTCTTAGTATAAATGCTAATAAAATTGTAATTCCGATATTCGGTATAATGCTGATAATTTCAAAAATAAAACTCTTTTTGAAATTTAAGTTTTTTGAAAATAATATTATTCCTATATTCCTAAAACTTTTAATAATAAAATTAAAGGACATTGCTTGTATTATAAGCTTAGATTCAGCGACTTCAAAAAAATCACTAACTAGTGGGGCAGATAAAAATAAAATGAGAAATAAAATTAAACCCCTGATAATTGATACTGTCCAACCAGTATTTAAATAATTCTCATCAATTGATTGATTCTGAATCAAAGCACTTCTAAAGCCCGTCTCGGAGAACAACTCAAGAAAGCTTATAACTATTGACGCTATTCCAATTAAACCAAAGTGTTCTGGAGCAAGAAGTCGAGCTAAAATAATCGTCTTAATAAATCCAAGACCTTTGTTTAAAAGTTGCAGTAGAAATAACCAATAAAATCCTTTTGTTACTTTTACTTTAAGAGTATTTCCATCTCCTATGAACTTCTGAATTGATATATTTAGTTTCGTATTTATGAATGATTTTATTATTTTCTCCAATTTTGAAACTTTAAATCATTAGTTAAGATGTTTTGTATTTATTTATTAAAGACAGATACTTTATTTTGATTTTATTTTTATCATATAAATTTTATACTATAATACCATTCCCTAGACTATATTTATTGATATGAGACAAGATAATTATAGTTTATGAATGATTATACATTACTTTTGCTATCACTTTTATAAATACTAATATATAATATCAAATCTCCACTTCTCTCCTCAGTTCCTCAATCTCACTTCTCATCACCTCATACTCCTCTTCCTTTCTGCGCAAATATTCACGAGTAATCTTCATCTTTTCTTTAATGCCGACAGGTGTTAATATATATCTGTAAGCTAATTTATTATTGCTATTTTTAAAATTCTCAAGCTTAATAACACCCTTGTCTACAAGAGATTTTATTAGATAATTCACCTTGCCAAGACTATACCCAAGATTATCTGCAATAGAGCGCTGCGTAGTAAAGTCATCACTCTCAATCTCTTTTATTATCTTATAGATGTCCTCTATATTTTCATGATTTTTCATTAATTATGAATATGAATTGATAATTTTCATGGAAACGTTCAATCATTGAACACACTATTTTAATTTTAGTAAATTGTCAATATTTTTTAATTAAAACATCATAATATTTTGTAACTTATCAAGAAGTAGTAGGCAAAATAAAATTAATTACCGTTCCTCTTTTTGCCCTTCATGGTGCTACTATAAGCATAGATATTATGTACTACCAAGAATTTGTTCACGGATAATTTCTGACAATTGAGGTATTATATCGAAACCAGATAATCTTTCCAACAAGTAATCATAGAATTAAATATCCAGTTTTCTACACTTTTTTTTACCGCCATATTCGCCAAATCTAAATCTTATAGAACGATTATGGAAATTTCTTCATAAGATTATCCATTATAACAAATATTACGAAACATTTCTTGAGTTAAAAAAAGCATGCTTACATTTTCTAAATAAGGCTTCCTGGAAAAGTAGATATTTAGACTATACAGGGAACACTCCACATTCACATCGTCTCATGTGACGCAGTAAAATTTGGGCAAAAAGAAGCCTTAGCTTCCTTTCAAGATTCATCACCAG
>JAXHTS010000051.1 GCA_034190085.1 Spirochaetota bacterium | reverse complement strand
TGATGTTTTCCTTGGTAATGATGGTCTTATTATTGCTGAAAGAAAGAGGAAGCTTAATAAAGCAAAATTACAAAGAATAGAAAAGAATAAAGGATTATTTAGATTATTAAGAGAGGAAATACCCGCTTAATTTTTAGTGAAAAAATTTTCGTTTTCATTGAAGCGATACAAGTTTTCATTAGTCCTTGACTTAAGTATATTTTTATTAAACAAAAATCGGGTAAACCATTTGGGATCAGGATATAGACTGCAGTTGCCTCGCTCTTCCGGACACTCCTTTAAGCTTATTACCGATAATAAGCTTAAAGGAGTAAGTAATGAGTTCAAGAAGAAAATACGATAGACAATTTATAATTGATACAATCTCTTTACTAAAGAGAAACTTGAAAGGCACAAAATATTCCTGTTCAAGGAGACGAATAGTGAGAATTATGCGAGAGAACAATATAATAGCCCGGAAGAAACATAAATATAGGATTACTACAGATTCCGCACATAATTATCCAGTATCTCCGAATCTTATTAATCGTAATTTCACAGTTGATACAGCTACTGTTTGTTGTGTAAGCGATATAAATTATATATCTACAAGGAAAGGGTGGCTCTATCTCTGTATAATTTTTGATTTGTTTTCAAAAATGATTGTAGGCTGGTCAATGGCATCTCATATTAAAGTTGATCTTGCTATAGATGCACTGACAATGACTGTTATGCATAGGAAGCCGATGCATGAAGGATTCATGAGTGGAATTGACTGAGGAGATACCTGAGTACTGGTAGGTTATGAAAATAAAACATATTGTTAATAAAATAGGAAGTGACAAAACTGTAAGAACTCCGCCAAACCCTAATCTCCAATGCAGTAACAGGTAAAATCGATGTAAGGGAGGAAGTATAAATGACAGAAAAGTTCGGAAGAAATGAACCATGTCCATGCGGAAGCGGGAAGAAATATAAGAAGTGCTGTCTTTTGAAAGATACCATTGTCTCAGGGGAGATGTTCAATGAGGATGCGTTGAAAGACTATCAGGATATGATGGATAACTGGGATCATGAAAAAAGTCCATCACCAACCTTCATGGAATATATGGACAATCCTAACCTTGCGACAAAGGCCATTCATGATATGAATAAACTTGCTGAAGGGCGGGAGTTTCAGTCTAAAGAAGAGCTTCAGGCATCTATAAATGAACATATGAAGGCAAGAAACAATGCTCCTTTAAAGGAATTTCTTGGCCTTTCCCCTATCCAGATGAATTCAATGTTAAACAATGACATTGACGGGAATGGTCATATTCTTAAGATTAATAGAAATCTCCCTGCATTGTCAGTACAAGATGTTCCTGCCTTAAAGCAATGTCATTATATTCTTAATAAGATTGGGGAGCAGGAGAAGGGTTTAAAGGCCACACAAAGAGGGAATCTTCCAAGGGCCATTGTTCAGGACTTTTATGAAACCTTCGTAAAAGACAATTCCACAAGCCACAGTAAACCGATGAAGGAGGATGATGTTAAGGATATTCAGAGGTCAAAGTACTTTCTAAATGATACTGGCTTTATCAAGTTACAGAAAGGGAAATACAGTCTAACACATAATGGCAGGAAACTGCTCAAATACTTTGACGCAGTTGGATTTTATCTGCTTTTATTTAACTACTTTGCAGAGACTTATAACTGGCTCTATGGAACCTATTTCCCTGATACAATGGAATTTCTTCAGCGTTCATTCCTATTTTGCCTTTATTTGATAAAGTCAAAGGCGAATTCTTTTATTGCTGGTGACAAACTGGCGCAAACATACCTGAATGCATTCCCTAAACTTATAGAAGATATAGACTCTAATTATGGAGAAACCATGGTTCTAAGCGGATTTTGTTATCTTTTCTGTGAAGAATTTGCATGTTATCTAGGTCTTATGGATATGAAAAAAAAAAAAGATTTATTATATAGAAGGGAGTTTCAATTCAAGACCACTGAACTCTTTAATAAACTTATTATATGGAAGCTGCCCATCGGCTCCGCTTAGGGAATACTCGGGGAACGACTGGGGTTTGCTTAATGAACATCAAGAGAAAAACCGAATGCTGAGCGAAGACAAAGCACCAACAACCCCTGTGCTGAGCAAAGCCGATGCACGGACAAGCTCCATTTCGTGAGCAATAGATAATTATATTCCGCTTGTTAAGCATAGTATAGCCATGGAGCTATAAATGACAGTAGACCATCTTGTAAGATGTAAAAAATA
The DNA here is from genome assembly GCA_034190085.1 of Spirochaetota bacterium. Lineage (NCBI taxonomy): Bacteria > Pseudomonadati > Spirochaetota > Spirochaetota bacterium. The sequence continues at coordinate 41,404 of JAXHTS010000051.1, read as the reverse complement.
ATAGAAGAATGTTCAATCAGTAGTTAAATATTTCTCAAGATATTCAGTGAGATCATTTATATTTTTTCTTATCATTGATTTAAATTCCGGCGGAATGTTTTGAGACATTACAACCTTATAGTAGTTTATGGCATCCCTCACCCTTCGCCTTTGAATAAAACCATTAGCCTTTTCGAGCATTGGCTTAAATTTGTAGAAGGAGTGCTCTAAAATATTTTGTTCTCGTGATAGACTAAATTCATCTGGCAGCTTGGTAAAGTCGTAACTCACCTTTAGAATCGGCAGCTCTTTTTTCTTTCTCCTCTCATGCTGAAGGAATTTCTTATAGAATTTCTCTTCCTCACTTTGCTTCTTCTCCAACTCGCTATCAGTAATATCATACATCAAGTCATCATCTTCTCTCTTATCACCAATTATTTCAAAAGCATCTCTCTCTCTCTTCTTGTCATCCGCCATAATCTTTCTGAAAATATCCTCATCAGAAACCCTATCAGTATCATCATCCCTCCCATATTCACTTAAAAGCTCAAAATCATAATTTTCCTCATCCTCTGTCGTTTTTATGTAATTATTAGCCTCAGCATCACTTTTGTTCTCATCAATTCTCGCTTCTTTAGGTGTTGCTTCACTCTTGGTTGTAGCGTCTATCTCATCCTGTTTATTGTCTTTAAATTCTATGGTCTCCGGTTCAGGTGGCGCTAATGACGGCATGGCCCCCAACTTGTCCAGATCTGTCTTAACCTCGGGTTCCGCTGGGCCAGGGGAATCGAATTTAACCTCTGTTAATGTTGGCTTCTTCTCACTCTCAATAACTTGAGAGACGAGTTTGTTGTTTATCTCTCTCTCAATTTCTCTCCTGATATCATTATATATATCCTTTTTTAATTTTGCTGCTTGCGCTTCTGATTCCTGCTTATCCTTTAACAACTTGAGTTCATGCAAATCTTCCTGTGTTTTTTTCTCATCTTTTGACAATTGTGTTATTGCATCGCTGATATTCTGCATCTCCTCCCTTAGCTTTGAGAGTTCAGCTTCCTTTTGCCGCTGAATCTCTTCTTCCATGCGAGCTTCATCACGTAGCCGCTGACTCTCTTCCTTGAATGTGACAAGCTGATTGATTTCATCTTTCAGCGCTTCGATCTCTGATTCATATTTTTGTATTTCTTTCTTATTTTTGTCCTCAACATCAGCCTCATCCCTAGACTCAATCAATTGACTAATCTTATTCTTTAACTCATCTATCTCCGTTTTATGTTCCTCTACTAACCTCTCCCTCTCCCTTTCAATATCAATAACCTTAGCATCAACGATCTTCTTTGTTATCTCTTCAGCTATCTTGTTTGTATCAATTTGTGGTTCAACATCTGTCTTGGGTGGTGGAACAGGCGTATCAACACCTATTCGAATTTTTTCAGGTATTGAGAAAGGGCCATCAATTGACAATTTAATCTCATTAGATCTCGCTTCTCTTTGTCGTCTTTCCAGATCCTCCCTCTTCTTCCTTTGCTGATTTTCTTCATACTTCTGTATGTATTCAATATTTTCTAAAATCTTTGTATTAACATCAGTATCCCTTATCCTCTCATTAACACCCTCATATAGCGAAATGGCAGTGGCAGAATCACCCTTTCTCGCATATATCTCCCCGTTGAGAAGGGTCCTTCTATAGATCCTAAATCTTGATGTCTCAGGGATTATTTCATCAATTAAATGTGGAAGCGAGAACTCATCATCCACAACTCCATACTTATCCTCCCTCGAAATATCGCTCTTTCTTCTATGTGCAGGTTGATCCTTTGAATCAGGGTATCTTTCCTCAATCTCTTTGTCAGCAATTCTTCTACGGAATATTTGTTCAGGCAATTCATTATTTATTTCCCTTTCTGAGGATTCCTCCTTGCTAAAAAGGGCCCAGAAGAGTATGGCTAAAATAATTATAATGCTGATTACTAATATAGAATTCATTGTTTCTCTATAATATAAGGTAATTTATCCTTGCAAGTATATTATTCTTGTATGCTTTTATCTCAATAATTTTATAGCTCTTGCTAACGAAAGGCGAGAGAAGAGCAATTCAATTCTAACTTTAACCGCTGCTATACTTTAACATTACTCTATATAGAAATCAATACATTTGTGTCTATGAATTGAGAATATCTGATTTACCTTATTCTAGGTATATCAGATATTACAATACCTTAACTCATTGTAATTTAATTCTTCTGGGATAATTGTGTACATTCTCAAATAATTGTAACAATACCCTATTCGGTTCTCCCTATTGATGATGGAAGAATAATCCTAAAATGACATTTTAATACATCCTTTTGATAGGGGCGATATAAAAGGCTTGAAATAGAATTATATTCCCTATATAATCTGTTATCATAGATGAAGATTGGTATTTACAACCAGAATTACATTTAGTTCTTTCCGATCAAATCCGATTTATGCAGAAATATTAATAATAGGTTCTCCCCACCTGCATTCGGTTAGGATGGGGATTCATTTCTACAACACCGGAAACATTAATTTGTTACTATGTAATGAGTCATACAGGGTTATTGATAGCACTTTATAAATATTATAATGAATAATTATGTCATAAACTTTGAGATGTTGAATCGCAATAATGCTGCCAATTTCTTGGATTATTAACAAACCTAAATGTATAACAAAAATTAAATTTTTAGTCAGCTAAGTTCCAGTACACTAACAAAAGAGCAGAAAAAATTGACACCGAATAATCCTTTTTCAATCAACGCAAAAGGCATAATTAAAAGATTCAATAGTTACACTGTTTTCAAGGATATCTCTTTCTATATAAGCGCTGGAAATTCACTTGCAATAACTGGAGCAAATGGCTCTGGCAAGTCAACCCTGCTTGAGATTATTGCAGGAATACAGAAACCCACAAAGGGAAGAATAGAATACCAATATAATGGACAAGAGATTACTCATAATGACCTTATTACACATATTGGATTTGCAAGCCCTAAGATGAATCTCTATAACGAGCTTACTGGATTAGAAAACATTCAATTTGTTTTAGAATCGGATAAAAGCGCTTATGTGAATGTTGACAATCTTCTAAAACGATTTGATCTACATATAGATCAGGACAAAAGCGTGAAATACTATTCTTCAGGGATGAAACAGCGATTAAAGTTGTTGCTGGCAATTATTAGGAATCCAACAGTCCTGCTTTTAGATGAGCCGGGATCTAATCTTGACGCTAAGGGGAAGGAGACAATATATTCATTTCTTGAATACATGAAGGAAAAAAAATTAATAATTATTGCAACAAACGAAGAGGAGGAGGCCTGCATCTGCAATGATAGAATCGATCTTGGCAAGTAGCGTTGTTAGCAATTTACAGAAAGACTTTCGAATAGAGTTCAGAAATCGTTATGCGCTGAATGTTTCAATATCCTTTGCGATTATTTCGACCCTCGCTATCAGCCTTTCTTCAGGTGGCATCCCGATTTCCAACAAGATGCAATCAGTCCTGTTCTGGATAATACTATTCTTCAGCGCAATGAATGGGCTTTCTCACATCTTCATAAGGGAGGAGGAGCAAGGAACCTCCCTCTTTTTGAGACTAAACGCGAAGCCAGAAGTAGTTCTCACATCAAAGCTGCTCTTCAACATTTCCCTTTTTTTTCTTCTGCAGGTTGTTGTTACTCCTCTATTTATATTCTTCCTGCAGATGAATATACTATCACCGATAACCTTTGTTTTTACTATAGGCGCCGGAGGGTTTGCAATATCCTCAAGCACTACCATCTTAGCAGCGATTGTCGCAAAGGCCGGGGGCAGGGGCTCCCTTTTTACTATCATCTCCTTCCCCATTGTGCTTCCCATACTATGGATATCCATTAACTCAACAACCAGGAGTCTGGAAGTGGCTAAATACACAGGATATGAGAATCTGGTTTTTTTGCTTGCATTTTCAGCAGCAATCATTGCCTTATCCTTTATAATATTTGAATATATCTGGATGGATGAATAGAATAAATGAAAATACTCAAAATCGTCTATATCATTATGCCCATCACCATTAGCCTCGCCTATCTCTGGGCTCCCCCTGCTGAGATTTTGGGAGAATCCAGCAGAATACTCTATTTCCACGTTCCTTTAGCATGGGTTTCAACGCTAGCCTTTTTAGTTTCTGGAATCGCTTCAATAATATTTCTTTATGATAGAGAAAAAAAATTCATTTTAATTGAGGAAAAAGCCTATAACTCCGCCAGATTGGGGATGCTATTTACCATCTTGACTATTATCACTGGATCAATCTGGTCAAAGATAAGCTGGGGAGCCTACTGGAATTGGGATCCACGTCAAACATCTATCGTAATCTTACTACTAATCTATATCGCATATTTTAGTCTTAGATCGGCTCTTGCGGATAATCCCAATAAGGGGAGGCTCGCTTCTTCATTCCTTATCTTCGCTATGATCACTGTGCCCTTCTTTGTCTTTATTATACCTAGATTATACCCTTCATTGCATCCTGATCCTATAATAAATCCTGATGAAAAAATTCATCTGGATGAAAAGATGCAGATTACCCTTTTAGTATCCCTTGTCTCTTTCACACTTGTTTATCTTTACATCTTTTCAATACAAAACAGGTTATCAAAAATAATGCTAAAGACCGAGGAAAAATATCATGAGGAATAAATACGCGATTATCATTATAGGCGCACTGCTCTTTATCAGCTTCACTTCTATAACTCGTCCCTTAATGTCCCCAAAACAGATAATCGCATCAGCACATTTCACATATCCCTTAAGCTATAGCGATCACTATAATGTATCTAAATCCCGATATTATACAAATAGCATCTATGTCCATTCTGTTACCTCAAACGGAAACAACCTCTATGCGGATGAAAAATCGGATAACAACATACAGATGATCGAGAATAGTTCTTATAGCGCTGCCTATGAGGATGAAAATCGCAGATGGAGCATTCTCATTAAGGTGATGCTCATAACGCTTATAATATGGTTTGGATTGAGCCTTTATATCTATTTAATAGACAAAAAAATCAAAAAACTGGAGAAAAAGATAGATGAACTATAAGAAGATAATTATATTTGCTTTTATAATAATCTTTATCGTCATAGCCCTCTATTCATTGAGTGGTGTGCTTACACCCTATGTTTCCTTTCAAAGCGCAATGGATTCGGGCAGCTATGTTCAGGTAATCGGCAAACTGGACAAGTCCGTTGCCGCAGAACATTATGAAGGCTACTTTACCTTTAAACTGGATGATAAAGATGGCACTCCAATGAATATAATCTACAGAGGCACGAAACCATTAAATTTTGATCATGCCAATCAGATAGTAGCACTGGGATCTTTTAACATTCAACAGAAGATATTTGAGGCGGAAAAGATTCTTGTTAAATGTCCATCAAAATATATAAAGGAAAACCAATAATGAATATAGGAACAATACTGATATACTTTACATTTGCAACATCCATTATCTCGATCTTTTTTTTAGCAAAGAGCCATAAGGGCGGCGAGTCCGACATAATCAAGGCAGAGAGGTTGTTTTATCTATCGGGAATATCCATAACCCTAACATTGATTCTGCTCCTCTTTGCATTTTTAACTAATAGCTTCAACTTTAACTATGTATATAATTATTCATCAAATGACCTTCCGCTTGTATATAAGATAACAGCCCTATGGGCAGGCCAGGAGGGAACATTTCTTCTTTGGATATTCCTGCTCTTTATCTTTGGCCTTATTATCATTAGATCTAAGGATGAAAACGAAAACATACTCCTCGGCATCATCATTTTAGCTCAATTATTTATACTATTAATTCTTTGCATTCACGGACCCTTCGAATATGTATGGGAACGCTTCCCCAATCGCTTTAAACCCAACATGATCCCGCAAGACGGCTCCGGTCTTAATCCGCTGTTGCAGGACCCCTGGATGGTAATCCATCCCCCTGTTCTCTTTGTTGGATATGCATCCGCAGTAATACCCTTTGGCTATGCAATAGCGGGTCTTTTCAAGAATGATTATAAATCATGGATAAACAGATCCTATAAATGGATTCTATTCTGCATGGCATCACTAGGGATGGGGATATTCTTAGGGGGTTACTGGGCATATAAGGTGTTGGGCTGGGGTGGATACTGGGGATGGGATCCAGTGGAAAACTCATCCCTCATACCATGGCTCTTCATTGTTGCGCTAATGCATGGGATGAATATCCAGAAGAGAAAGGGGGCCCTGATCAAAACAAACCTATTCCTTGCCATAATATCTTTTATAACTGTTCTATACAGCACCTTTCTCACAAGGAGCGGCATACTCTCAGATTTCTCCGTACATTCATTCAGTGATCTCGGGATATCAATTTACTTAATATTATTCATCGTCTTCTTCTTATTATTGGGGGCAGTGCTCTTGATTAAGCGTTTCTCCGATATTGAGTCAAGTCCGCTCAGCAACAAAATATTCACAACCGACAACATAATAAGCTATGGGATAATCACCCTCTCATTCTATTCTCTCTTTATACTAATTGGAACATCCATGCCCATTTTATCAAAAGTATTTTTATCCAATCCAACATCCGTTAAAGCAACATTCTACAACAATATATCTATACCCTTGGGTTTACTTATTCTCGCATTTATAGCCCTTTCCTCAATTTTCAATTTCTCTAAGAGCATAAACATTAAAGGTATAATTACAATATCTGTCATATCCCTAATCCTTGCCATTCTAATTAATCTACAGCATACCCATAATGTTTTCGCCTATACTTTTGCAGTCGCTGCGCTGTTCGTAGTATTGCAAAATATTGTTGACTTGCGTAAGTATAAACTAAGGGTTATTACATCATCGCGTCTATCCCATATCGGAGTAGCTATATTAGTCATTGGCATAATAACGTCAAATCTTCATTCCTATTCAATTCAGAAGAATCTTATCCAAGAAGTAGAGGAGGAGATAGACTCTGTAAAGCTGACATTCAAGGATATCACCAAATCAATGAGAGCCAGCCTGCGGTTTCTATACAGCGATGGAGGAGAGACGATGGAAATTGAGACTGAGTATTACATCAATAGAAAGACAAACTCGCTCTACAGAGAGCCATATGTAGACTACGGTTTCTTTAGGGACGTCTATGTCTCACCCGTGGAATATAAATCGGGTTTAGAGGGCAGAGGGGAAATAATACTCCTAAAGGGCGAGGAAAAAGAGATTCAAGACCTAAAAATAAAATTTATTGGATTTGAAATCAACAAACAGCATATGAAGGCCGGAACCCCTGAACTCTTCGCAAAGCTAAGTGTCAATAGTATGGGGAAGAACTATTTTCTCAAGCCCGGACTAAAAATAATAAACAAAGACATGAAAGTGCCGATTGATGTAAAAATTCCTCATACAAATAGAAAAATATCCATGATGAGGTTTGATATCAAACACAAAAAGGTGCTCATCTTTGTAGACCCGGGAAAGGACGCCCCAATACAGCCTGATTCAGCAATAGTGGAGGTCTCTTTCAAGCGTCTCATATGGTTAGTATGGCTCGGTACAATTCTGATATCCTTTGGCAGTTTCTTTGCAATTAGGAGATCATTGGAAAAACAATAGATCTCTGGATCTCGATTTCATATTGCTGCTATAAGTTTGCGATAGTTTTGGGCTACTCTTACCTTATTTTGAGGTTTAATAAAGGCTTGAGGTTTTATTAATGGTTAAGTTCCAATTATGGAATTACTGGTAGCAGGATTTCAGCAAGCACGCTGCTCTTTATACTATCGTGTGTATGATCCTTAACATCATGTATCATAAACATTCCGTTGTGTTTTCTGATTATATTATCAACTACTGACAGACCAAGCCCAAGACCATATTTCTCAACCATGCCAATCGTTTCATCTGGAGGTAGAAGCCTAAAAAATGGCTCCAAGACAAGCTTCTCATACTCTGGCGGGACCCCTCCATATGGCTCTTCATATACTTCGTTCATAAAGGAGAGCCAAAAATAACCCTCTTTTATTTGGGAGAATATATTTATAGCGCTCTTATGAACTGCATATTTGTATGCGTTAATGAACAACTCTTCAATTATAAGTGACAGCTTTTCCATATCAACATTTATCTTACAGTTTGTCTTTAACTCAGGATAGGTTACCCGCAAATCCTTTAGGGATAAAAACGAAATGACATCAACTACCATATTAGGAATGGCAGCCACAAGCTCCGTTGCGTCAATTTGATTTAAAGAGCACTTTATTTCGAGCAGTTTTGAAATGGAATGCAGTCCCTCAAGTTGTGCATTACATATATCGTAATTATTAATGAGCAAATCTATAATCTGTTTGTCAATTTTATAAACATCCCCTGCATCCACTTTGCTTCCTTTGACTAAATCGATCAAAGTTAATAGGGATCCAAAACCTGTTCCCTGAGTGATGGAAGTCTTTAAATTGTATATCGATTTTATATCAGTATCATCCTTCTCCGATACCCTTCTATCTTCCTTGTAATTTAGCCATTCTATTTGGTTTCGTATTTTAGCACCGGCATTAAGGTTCAGATTTCTTTCCATATCCTTGAGATATTTATACTCCAGGCTCTTATGAATAGCTTTTTGAAATACTTCAAGATCAATCGGCTTTACAATATAATCAAAGACATCCAATTTCATTATATCGATAATTGTATCTGCAGTATCCAGGGCTGTTTGTACTAATACTACGGACTCAGGGTGCTTTTTCTTCAGATTCTGGATAAAGATTCGACCATCCATAACCGGCATTATTAAATCAACAATATAGATAGAGAAGGTATTCTTTTCAAGTAATTGCAATCCCACCTCTCCGTTCTCAGCAATCTCGCAAGGGATGCCCATTTTTTTGCATATTCCCTTCAGGAGATCCTGATTTTCCTTTACATCCTCAAGGATTAAAATCGGATTTCTAGGTTTAAGCTCTGGGGACATAGTCTGAATCTTGCTCATGTAAAACCTCCTGTATGATTTACATATCAGAAACTTAACCGTTTATATTCAATCACCTTTGAGTTCGTTGTATATAATATATTTTTTCATTGTAGAATGATCTCTAAACCATGTTATCATATAGAAACCACCCGAAAATTATATTATAACGTACAAATGATCTATTACTTGGTTTATATTGAGTGAATGCTAATTTGATACAAATAACAGAGATTTTATTAATCAAGAAGAATAAAATCACCCCTACTCTAATCTGACCTTACTATTAAAATTATCAATTGTCGCTGGCTTTGAATATATAGCCAGAGGCAACCTAACTGTAAAGATGCTTCCCTTCCCCACTTCGCTTTTTAGAGAGATTGTGCCTTTATGAGCTTTTATGATTCCCTGCGCAATTGTAAGGCCTAATCCAGCACCCTCGGTTTCACGTGTCAATCCTGATTCCACCTGTGTAAAATCTCTAAATATAAGATCTTGATCCTCTTTCCTTATCCCAATGCCCCTATCAATTATATCTATTTCAATATGGTTATTCTGTACATGTGATAATATTTTTATCTTCTCGCCAGTGGCACTATATTTTATTGCATTGGATAGCAGAATTCTAAAGACTTGCTCTATTTTATCTCTATCGCCTAAAATCCTGAGTGGCTTCCCATCACTTACCCTATTCTCAATTGATATCTCCTTGCTGTCAGCTTCATATGAAAATGACGAAACACATCTCGAAAGAATATCCTGTAAATGGATGAATCCACGATTAAGCTCTATTCTGCCAGCATCAATGCTTGTGTATTCCAAAATATCGTTAATAGTATTCAAAAGACGCTTTCCTGAAGAGAGTATATTATTGGCATGTGTATTGTAGGTCTCTTCATCATAACCCATAATCATCAGTTTCGAAAATCCTAAAATTGAGTTTAGAGGAGTCCTGAGTTCATGACTCATAGTGGAGAGAAATTCGCTCTTTGCCCTATTAGCAGACTCTGCCAAATCCTTAGCCTTAATAAGCTCAATGGTGCGTTCTTCAACAAGTTCTTCAAGGTGTTCCTTATGCTTTAGCAGTTCCGCTTCTATTCGCTTACGATCAGTGATATCACGTGAATTGACTATTAAACATGATACTCTATTCTTATTATCAATATATGGATTGAATATGGATTCTAATATTCGCCATGAGCCATTTTTGTGATGAAATCGATTCACCCTCAATAATGGGGTATCGGACTTACTCTCCACTCCATTGTGAAGCAATTCATTAAGGGTATTGGTCAAAATCTCTAGATCATCGGGATGTATGAAATCAAGGAATTTCATACCAATTATATCTATAGGATTATAACCGAGTAAGCGGTCAATTGAAGGACTTTCATATAAAATTATTCCCTCGTCATCTAAAAGTGAAATAATATCTGAACCATTTTCGATCATCATTCGAAATTGCTCTTCACTTTTCTTCAATGACTCCTCAGCTCGTCTGCGTGCGGTGATGTCTTTGCTGAAGGTTGCAATCTGCGTGACTCTCCTCTGTTCATCAAAGACAGGGTACAGGCTGTTCTCAAAGATAAATCCTGATCGTTCATCCAAATAATGTACTGATTTTTTAGTTTCAATTACCTCGGATGTCAATTTTTTTCTTAATTCGGCTAAATTTGACGGAAAGAAATCCCAAATACATTTACCTATCATCTCATCAACATCTTTTCCTAATTTTATTGCAGCAGTCCTGTTCATCTCAATGATATTCCCATGAAGATCAAGCAGAGACATAGACTCCGTAGGAGCATTTAAAAGCACACGAATAGTGACCTCTTTCCAGCGGAGATTATCTTCAATCTTTTTGCGCTCAATAGCATATTTTATTGATTTTTCCAGCAAATATATATCATGTTTTCCCTTAATTAAATAATCTTGAGCGCCATTGGCTATTGCCTCTGCGCCGAGATCATCCTCATGTTCTCCAGTAATAACAATAATCGGAAGGTGGGAACTTTTTTCCTTAATCTTTAGCAGAGTATTCAAGTTCATACTATCTGTCAAATTTAGATCCAACAGGATAACATCATAATGATTATTATCTAAAATATTTAGCGAATCAAAGAGAGAGGCAACCGATTCTGTTTGAAAGAGGGTTGTAGTAGATTTAGATAACATATATTTATAAAACTCGATACTCGTTATGCTGTCATCTACTATAAGCACTTTAATCGAATTGTCAGCAATTTCTTTCAATTTTCTCACCTCAACTTGGGATTGTTTTTAAACTAAAATTTTCAGCTTAAATTACTCCTTAAACAATCGCTCAATCTATCAAAATCTATGGGTTTTGATATATATCCATCAAATCCATTTTTCAATAATTCCTCCTCTACCCCCTCCATCGAATAGGCAGTAAGGGCAATAACAGGTATGTTATGTTTAATTTTTATAGCCTTCATTGCGTCAATACCGTTTAGTTCATCCATTCTAATATCCATAAGAACAAATGAGATGGGATTTCTTTCCAATAGGTATACACCTTCCTTCCCACTTCCAGCCGTTATATGTCTCTGATTATTTAATTTAAAAAAACTACTCAAAAGAAAGCGATTCTTCTCATCATCATCCACAATTAGGATACATTTATCCTTCACCCAATGGGGATAGGTTATGCTCCCAGATTGCTTGTAAATTACATTTATATCTTCATGCTGCATAAGAGGCAGCCTGATGCTGAATGTACTTCCAAAACCCTCCTTGCTTTTGACAGTGATTGTGCCATTATGAGCCTCAATAATTGATCGCGCAATGGCAAGCCCCAGTCCGGCTCCTTCCTTTACCTGTCCCATACTATATTCTGTTTGATTGAACTCTCCAAAGATATACTCCAGATGCTTTTCCTTTATGCCGACTCCGTTATCAATCAGATCCACCTCAACAAATCCATCACTAACACGCCATACTATTTGAATACAACCGCCCTCTCCTGTAAACTTAATGGCATTGGATAACAGGTTTAGAATAACCTGCTGCAGCCTATTCTCATCACCCTTTACAATTATATTTTTGTCGTTGGTAAAATTTTTTATTGATATTTTTTTGTCATCAGCCTGAACTGACACCAATGAGATACAAGATAAAATAAGATCGGGAATATTGATAGGATTACTTGCAAATGGTATCTTGCCTGCCTCAATCTTTGAAAGATCAAGAATGTCGTTTATGAGTTTCAGAAGATGTGTCCCTGAACTAAGAATGTTGTCAATATACTCCTCATAAATATCTTCATCAAAATCTATTTTCATGAGTTTCGAGAAACCTATGATCGAATTCAGTGGGGTTCTCAGTTCATGGGTCATATTTGCTAAAAACCCACTCTTTGCTCTATTAGCAGCTTCAGCCTGTTCCTTTGCCCTTTGTAACTCCATTGTGCGAACTTCAATCAATTTTTCCAAATATTCGCTATGTCTCTTAAGCTCCTCTTCAATCCTTTTGCTCTCAACGGCCATGCTCAAAGACCTGGCTAGAGCTTCAAGCAATTGCATCTCTTCGTTCATGAATGGACCAACATCCAAATCAGGTTTTTCCTCAAGATAACAGACATCAATAGCACCCTCCTTCTTCTCAGCTATTATTATATCTGAGGATTGCATCCAAATTGTTTCTATAAAATTGTTAGTTTTATATTCTTGTCCCCTATATACTATTCTGGCACAGGTAATTTCAGGATATTTCCAACCCTGAGGTATATACTGAAGTGTTTCATGAAAAATTTTTATCAGTGAATTGTTTGGATCCTCGATAAGTTTTGAAACTTGAAATAGACAGTTCAGTTCCCGAATTCGATCAGATAGCATTTCTCGAAAAGCATCCTTCTCATTTTCAATTCGCTTATTATAGGTGATATCACGCGAATTTACAATATAACAAGCTACCTTGGCCGAATTATCGTATACAATTGATATCATAGACTCAAGAACACACCATAAACCATCTTTATGCCTAAAACGATATACTATTGTTGTACCTAGCCCATTAGTACCTGCAACCCCTTGAATTGCATTTATTAAATATTTTTTTTCATCAGGATGTACGAATTCAAAAATATCCTCACCTATAAGGTCATAGGGCTTATATCCCAGCAAACGTTCTATTGAAGGACTCTCATATAGCACAATGCCATCATAATCAATAATTGTAATGAGATCTGACATGTTTTCAATAAGCATCTGATAATGCTTTTCAGTCTGTAATAATGCCCTATTTGTCTGCTTTCTCTCTTCAATATCGCGTATTACTCCAGTGATACAGACTGGATCAGCCTTATTATCCCTAGGCAAAGCAATCACTACTTCAGTCATGACTGTGGTTCTATCCCGACGAATCAGCTCGAGTTCAAGTGTTATTGGTTCATCTCTCTTCTCCGACCCTTCATCCCTTTCCTTAAATAATACCTTTGCTGCAGTCTCAAAAGAGGATGTTGTCAATAATTCCTTGGCCATCCGATTCATCATCTCATCAACACTATAACCGAGCAGGCGTGTAATAGAAGGACTTATATATGTAAGATTAAAATTCATATCCATAGTAAATATCACATCGGTTGAATTCTCTGCAAGAAGTTGGTAACGCCTTTGGCTATTCTCTATCTCCTTCTTCGTCTTATTGATCTCAATTACATGACGAAAGGCGTGTGTCAGCAAATATCCGTTTATATGTTCTTTAACAAGATAATCCTGAGCGCCCTTTCTCAATGCAGTTATAGCTAGTTCTTCCTCATCCTGTGAGGTTAATACTATGATAGGAATATCAGGGAACTGGCTTTGTATTTTGATGAATGTATCCAATCCCTTTACGGGAGGAGGTGAGATATCGTGCAGAATTATATCAATATCTGATTTATATAAGCGCTCCTGTCCTATATTCACCAGATCTAGTATAGATAACTCTATCTCATAACAGCTAACGTCAGCTATTATATCCCTTATATGTTGAATATCCAAGGGATTATTTTCGATTAGCAAAATTTTATAGATATTGGAATTAGTTGAAGATTTCCCCTTCATCTATATTTTCTCCTTATGTCAGTACTAACTTCGATCATAAAATATATTTAATTCCCTCCCCAACAAGGGGGAGGGATAAGGGGGAGAATGGGATTGCTAGAAAAAGTCACTCAATCAATAATACTATCATTCATTATGGCATACAATTCGTGGTGATATAAATACTATCAATACATATTAAATGCTATTCTTAAGTTTTCACCAATTGGCAAGGGGACTGAATTACAGATTAGACACATACAATCCCTAAAATATCAAATTCAGCCTATACCATAAAATGAAAAAAGTCAAAGAAAATTATTTATAGCGCTATTTGAATTGGCATTACTAAATATTTCCTTGACAAATATGAATATATTTATTATTTTAGCTAATCAATAATAAACATTCTACTCAAGAAAATACTTGACCTGTTTACACTACTTCTCCAAAAGGTTAAGGAACATCATTAAACAACCTTGGCGAACCTGAAGCCAAAGAGATGTAAGGTGCTTTGACTGGTTCAGTATATACACCATAACAGTGTAGAAAATCTACCAAAAAAGCAAATAATAATGGCTAAAATATTAATTGGAACTTATATCTAAAGCCTATGCAAAAGTAAATTTGCACCTCCAGGTCCTAAACAGGAGGATAGATGGTTTTCATAACATTTTTAGCCTCAATGCTAATATAGATATATTTGATCTTTTAAAACTGAACATAATTGATATCTTTACTAATCCAAATCTGGAAGGATTAATAAAGATAATCCCTGATGGAGGAAGGCATGAAAATGTAATTCATTCGATATCAGAGAAGGAAAATCTAATATCAAGATCAGTTGAATTATATTTAAATAGAATTGGGAGGAAGGGTCGAATATCAGTATCGATTGAAAAGAATATACCTGCTGGGGCAGGTTTTGGAGGTGGAAGCAGTGATGCTGCGGCAATATTAAGATTATTGAATGATTATTTTCAAGGGATTGATGAGAGTGATTTACTTAAAATTGGATTAGAATTAGGCGCTGATGTCCCCTATTGCCTCACTGGAGGATTTGCAATATGTGAAGGGATAGGCGAAAAGATAGAGAAGATCCAAGGGGGCTTGAGTAATTCTGTACTTTTCGTAAACACGGGCATACATGTGGATACAAGGAGTGCCTATTTGGCATTAGGTAGAACTCATAAATTGCCATATAATAAAGAAAAATTAGATGACAAACGGCTGATAATCCTCGAAGGTATCAGAAATTACAATTTAGATTATATTAAACCAGTATTATTAAATGATTTTGAAAAGCCAGTCTTTGAAAAATACCCTGAGATCAGAGTAATAAAAGAAGAGATTATGAGCAATAACCCAGACTATGTTACCATGACCGGAAGTGGATCAAGCCTTATAGCATTGTTTCGCGATTATCATAAGGCTGAGTTATCTGAGAGAAGCTTAAGGAAAATAGGACGAGAGGCATGTATCACAAAATTTTGTTAGATTTGATTGATGTTAAATACTTCATCTTGAATCTGAAATAGAATAGATTGCTAATAACTAATATATACTTCAAGTAAGGTTTTATCCCCTTCTTGCAGATGATTATAGAAACTAATAATTTTAGTATTATCGCCATTGAGGTGTAGCCAAGCGGTAAGGCACCGGGTTTTGGTCTCGGCACTCCCAGGTTCGAATCCTGGCACCTCAGATGACTAACATAACCTAAGGAGATATAATATAAAAGCTATAGTACTAGCCGCTGGTAAGGGAGTTCGAATGAAATCAGATCTCCCGAAGGTGCTTCACCCCCTATGTGGAAAACCACTAATACTCTATGTAATTGAGAGTTTACGTAATTCAGGAATCAATGATATAATAACAGTTGTGGGCTACAAGGGGAAAATGGTAATTGAGACGTTAGGCAATTCAGTTGAATATGTTTGGCAGCATGATCAACTCGGGACAGGGCATGCTGTGATGCAGGTTGAGAGTTCCTTAAATGATTATCATGGACCGATTGTACTTGCTTGTGGCGATGTTCCATTAATTAAGCCCTCAACCTTTAAGCGTTTACAGGAAGAATTTCAAAAAGATGGAATAATGGCAACTGTGCTTACGATGATAATGGACAATCCTAGAGGTTATGGAAGGATTATTACGGATGAAAGGGGTAATGTTAATAAAATAATTGAAGAGAGGGATGCAAACCTGGAGGAGAAGCGAATAAAAGAAGTAAATTCCGGGACCTATGCATTTGATAAAGATCTTCTTTTTGCAGGATTAAAGACAATAAATACAGATAATGCACAGGGTGAGTATTATCTTCCAGATGTTTTTGATTATATAAAGTCATCGGGATATTCAATTGGAAGGATTCTTCTCAATGACTTCATGGAAGGAAGTGGAATAAATTCACAGGAAGAACTCTCAAGTCTTGGGAACTATTTAAAGATGGCATAATAACATCTATTGCGTTTATGTTTACTATATCAATGATAATAATGAATAAGGAGAAAAAATGCAGGACTATAGTTTAAATGTAGAGATAAGAACAGAGAGGGGCAAGAATGCCTGTCACAGGTTGAGGGATATAGGGTACATTCCTGCTGTGATATATTCACACGGCATATCTGAGGCTATCAAGGTGCAGAAAAAGGATTTTCTAAAGCTATTTAAAAAAAGAATCTCAGAAAGCGTTCTTATAGATCTGAACATAATAAATAAGGAAGAGGATTCTACTCATCAGGTCTTTATAAAGGATTATCAACGAGATCCCATTACTGACAATCTGTTACATCTTGACTTTTACAAGGTCAAAGAGGGAGAGAAGATTCACACAATGGTGCCAATAGAAATTAATGGTACAGCAGCAGGCGTCAAAATGGGTGGAATACTTGAGTTATTGGAACGGGAACTAGAAGTTGAATGTCTGCCAGTGGACATGCCTGAAAAAATTCCAATTGATGTAACAGATCTCCAAATAGGCGACTCTATACATATTGAGGATATCCAATTTCCGGACACTATACAATTTCTACAAGCTTGTGATAGGGTTATTGTTACACTTCTTGCTCCTCATAAGATTGAGGAAGAAGTTGTGGAAGAAGTGGAAGAAGAGGTTAAAGCAGCGGGAGAAGAAGATGCGGTGGTAGAAGAGCCAAAGAAGGGAGACAAAGATCAGGAGTCAAAAGAGTAATAAGATTTTTCTTTCTTTATAATATTTTGATAAAGGGAGGGAGAATAGATATTTGAAACTAATAATTGGTTGTGGGAATCCTGGGGAAAAATATCTTAATAACAGACAAAATATTGGGTTTAAAGTAATAGATATAATCGCGAATAACGAAAATGTTGAAGTTAAAGTACGAAAGAAGAAATCCCTAATCGGAAGAGGTGATATCAATAATTGTGAAGTAATTTTACTAAAACCCCAGACATTTATTAATCTTATAGGAGAATCAGTCTTATACATTGCATCCTTTGTCAGAATAAATGTCCGAGATATTATCTCAATCATTGAAGATACATCACTTCCCTTAGGTGAACTACGTATAGATTATATTCTATCTGCTTTTAGTCATCCAAGCATTGACTCTATGACAAAGGCCTTAAAGTCTGATAGGTTTGTCAAGGTTAGGGTTGGTGTAGGCTACCCCCCAGAGGGTATGAGTTTAGAGGAGTATTTAATGAAGGATTTTACTGATGAGGAAAATCTTATATTGATTGACGTTTTGAATAAGGCTGAAAAAGCTGTGAAAATGTTAATTAAGTATAATGTTGAAACTGTTCAAAACAAGTATAATCCTGAAGGAGCGCCAAAGATAATCAAAAGAAAGGTAAGGAAGATTCGGATTCCTACATAAAAATTCATTAAACCGCACATCACCAACTTTATTTATATAAGAACCCAAAAATATTTCCCTTGACCCCATCAAGGCAAACGCTTTAACCTAGACAGGAGATCAATATGTATAATATGATGGGATTTAGCTGTCCTTTCCTTCAAACTTCAGTGATAGAGGCCAATTATATTATCATTATAGTTGCCGATTCGTAGATTCTAATCCATATATTCTACTGCTCCTATGACTATACAGCATCCAGGTTACTTCTTTCAAAAAGCTCTCAATCCAAAATAATAAAGGGATAGATACTCTCTATCCGATATAACTAAAGAGATGTCATACTCTCATCAATCCCTTTAGTTATTGAGGTAAGACTCATCGATTTAATACACTATCCTGAATTATTCTGGAGAATAATGAAAATCCCAATAATAACCATTATATTATTCATATCCCTATCAGCCCTATTTGCCCAGCAATCAGATAAGAATGACTATATTACATATTATAATAATAGTGAGTATAAAAAAGCTCTTCAAATACTGAAAGGTGAAATAAATCTTATATACAGCAAAAGGGTTCATGACAAGAGAGTACCACTGGACGTTATTGCAATAAAGAAGATAGAAGAAGGCATGGATCTAAATGAGCTTTTTAGAACAAGAAGGGCAAAGATGTTCTTTATTGAGAAAAACGATAGGCTCTTCCAACTTCATCTATACTCAGCAAGGTGTCACTCCAAGCTCTCAGAATATAGCACTGCATTGAATCACTATTATCAGGCTCTAAGGTTTAAGTCCATTGAGTTTAATAAGGATGATGTCATATTTTACGAGATTTCACAGGTTTATCGTAACAATAATCACTATAAAGCATATTTGGATTCACTTGAAACGGCATATACATTAAAACCTAGCAATTTTAATTATTCCCTTGAACTTGGGAAGGCTCTATATGGAACAGGTGAGAATAAAAAGGCTATCTATCATTTAGAAAGATATATCCAATCAATGGGCGATACAGCAATTGATCTGAAACTCTATTTGATGATAGCGAATCTAAATGAGGATATTGGAAGGTATCTTGAAACAGTAAAGTATTATAAGAAATACATTACCCAAAAGGATGACGACGGATATATATTCTTTGCCCTAGGGTATCTTGCCTATAAAAGGATTGGCGATTTTAACCTTGCTATGGAATGCTTTAATAGATCATTAGAATTCCTACCAGAAAACAGCGTTTTTCGAAGATCAAAAGCCAATGAATATAAGGGTAATATCTACATGAAGGAGTTGGAGTTTGAAGAGGCTGCCGGATATTATCTTGAAACCATTAAATATCAGGATATGATTAAATCTAAGATGGAACAGAGTGCAAAGGAGGCTCAAAATATTGAAAATCGAATAAATAATATAAAATCCTTAATAATCAAGACAAGGGAAAATGATAAATATGAAGAATATAATCTCCTCAGAGAAAAAAAGGGGGAGATTGAATTGGCTAATAGGGAAATTGAATACCAGTATAAAAAGCTGAATGCAGGCAAGGTTAGATGGAACTTAGCGCGAATTTATGAAAATGTTGGAAATTTGAATGATGCAATTAAGTTTTACAGGGATGCTGTCTCATTGAATTATAATTCTGAAGCTGCAAGGGAAAGGATAAAAAAAATACAGTTGAAAATAAAGAGAGGTTATTAGACTATTGATAGCGTTATAATTGATAAACTTGAGAATACTAGATTAATAACTTATCTTCGTCCACAATTAGAATCAAATCTGTTTATTAATTGAGAGGAGTAAAATATGTCAGGACACTCCAAATGGTCTACAATTAAGAGGAAGAAGGGCGCCATCGATTCCAAGAGGGGCGCAATATTTTCAAAATTATCACGCGAAATAACCGTTTCTGCCAGAAACGGAGGTGAGGATATAAACTCCAATCCAAGACTCCGAACTGCTGTTGCAAAGGCAAGGGAGAATAATATGCCTTCCGATAATATTGAGAGAGCGATTAAAAAGGGAATCGGAGGCGTTGAGGGCACAAATTACCAGGAGATAAGGTATGAGGGATATGGTCCCGGCGGGGTTGCCATAATGATTGATTGTTTAACCGATAACAGGAATAGAACAACGCCAAACATCAGGTCTCTGTTCTCAAAGGGTGGAGGGAATCTCGGTGAAACGGGATGCGTATCCTACATTTTTGAAAGAAAGGGATTAATAATTATTGATGGCGAGGATTCCACTGAAGATGAGATTATGGAACTACTCATAGATCACGGAGTGGACGATATAAAAAGAGAGGATGATAATATTATTATAATCACACCCCCAGATAATTACAATGATATATATGAAATTGTACACGAGAATAACATCAAGACAACACTTAGTGAGATCACTCATATACCGCAAAGCCTAACAAAATTGGATGAAAAAAAGGCTTCACAATGCCTTAAGCTAATCGGCGAGCTTGAAGACCTTGAAGATGTGCAGCATATCTATTCAAATTATGATATCCCGGATGAAATCATGACAAAAATAAGCGAGGAACAGTGAGAATATTGGGTATTGATCCAGGATTTGGCACACTCGGTTGGGCAATAATTGAACACAACCTGAGGATCATTGAATATGGAGCTATTCAAACCAGTAAAGATGATGATATTGCTCAAAGACTGCTTAGAATACATGTTGACATCATTGAAATAATAGAGAGATTGCAACCTGATTGCATGGCGGTTGAAAGGTTATATTTTTCAAAAAATACTAAGACTGCCATGGATGTTGCCAAATGCATTGGAGTAATTATGCTTACGACCAGACTTTTGGGGATAGAATACTCAGAATACAGCCCATCTCAAATAAAACATGCATTAACAGGTTATGGCCGCGCCACAAAAGAGCAGATGCAAAAGATGGTTATGAAGATATTCAGAATAGAGGAGTTACCAGAGCCTGATGATGCAGCCGATGCTCTCGCTATTGCAGCTTGCCATTCCTTTAATTTTGGAAATAACAGAAGAAATGTAATCCATTAGACTAATAAAAGAATTTCAAATTCACACATTTAATATAATTACATCATCCTTGGTAAATCTTTATCAATAATCAATATTCCCCTATCCTTGTTAGGCTAAAATCCTCATAGGATTTATACTATGATAGCAAAATTAAAGGGCATTATTAACGAGATTAAACCGACTGAATTGGTTCTTGATGTTAATGGGGTTGGTTATCAACTATCTATACCCTTTACCACCTATGAGAAAATACATAATCACAACATGGATGAGATTCTCCTTCATGTTTATACCCTTCATAGAGAGGACCAGTTTCGATTATTTGGTTTTTTTACCGTAGAGGAGAAGACACTATTTTCAATACTATTAAGTATTAGCGGAATCGGCCCTATTATGGCGCTATCAATATTATCCGGAATAGATACAGATATGCTTATTCAAGCAGTTAGAAGCGATAATGCTGCTTTACTTACAAAAATTCCAGGTGTGGGGAAAAATAAGGCAGAAAAGTTGGTATTTGAACTAAAGAGAAGGATGAAAAAACTGGAAGACTCCTCCCTCACCGCCCCATCTAAACCCTCACTTAGAAATGATGCAATTGAAGCCCTTGTTTCATTAGGATTTGAGGAATCAAAATCAACAAAAGTTGTTGAAGCAATTTTAAAAGAGACCCCGGAAATACCTATTGAAATGGTAATCAAGACTGCATTACAAAATCTATCAACATGAAGCGCTTTTTCTTAAAAAGATATTCTTGGTCGAGATAGCTACAACAAGATATGGAGCTTCGCAGCAAAGGAGTCATTGTGGTACATGAAGCATATTTTCAATATTTCCGAAAGAGCTTTAACAATTAATAAAAAGAGGAATAAAATGAAGATAATAATGGTTGGAGGAGGAGGAGCCTCAATTGTATGCGCGAATACACTTAGATTATTGAGGAATCATGCCCAGATCGATATTTATACACGAAGGGAGAGAACCGCTTATACTCCATGCGAACAACCCTTTTTTTTAAGAAATGTTTTAACATTTGATGAGATGTTTTACGCAAATCTTGAATGGTTTGCATCAAAAAAAATTGGACTTTATACTCAAAGGAATGTTGAGACTATTGATAGAGAAAGAAAGATTATTATGGTAGATGGAGAGGAGATATCCTATGATATTCTCCTTATCAATACAGGCGCTAAGAGCAAAATGCCGCCAGTACCCGGATTCAAGGGTGAGAGAGTTTTATCGCTGATTTCAGATTTAAAAAGTGCTAAACAGATAGAATCTATTTTGCCCATTGGGAAAAGCGCTGTTATTATTGGAGGAGGGGTAGTTGGACTTGAAATGGCAGAGACGCTTATCAAAAAGAGTTATTCTCAAGTCTCTATTATAGTCTCATCTGAGAATATTTTATCTCAACAGCTTGATCCTGATATGGCAAAATGGCTTGAGCCGGATATTATTAACGCAGGCGTATCACTTTATCTTTCAACTTCTATAAAAAAAGCGATTTTAACTGATGAAAATGTGAAAATATTCCTTTCAGGCGATAAACTAATTGAAGCAGACTGGGCGTTCATATCCAAAGGCATCGTTCCAGATACAGATCTTGCAATGAACGCGGGTTTGAAGATAGGGAAAACAGGGGGCATTGAGGTAAATAAGTATCTTCAGACATCTGATCCATCCATCTATGCCGCAGGAGACTGCGTTGAAGGTTGGCATATGCTGAGCGGTAAAAAATTTATTAACGGCTTGGCGACAAATTCTAACAGAAATGGCAGGGTTATCGCAAGGAATATACATTTTGGTAATGTTGTCCCTTTTGCAGGTGCTTTGCATACATTCGGCGCTGAGATATTTGGAAAGACTGTGGTCTCAGTGGGCTTAACAGAACGAAAATCCAGCGAAGAAGGATTGGATGCTATTTCTGTGAAGAGAACAAGTAAAACAAGGAAAAAAATGTTCAATGGAGAGGATATCAGGATCAAGCTATTTGCGGATCCTGAAAAACAGACGCTTATCGGTGCACAATTGATCGGGCCACGGGAGGTCAGTAGAATTGGAGAAAGGATAATATTAATGGTAGGTGAAGAAATTCCTTTAGCAAAGATATCACAATACGAAACGATTTTCAGCCCGCCATTGAGTAATGCCTACGATATTATTACAAATGGAATTGATATTTTAATTTCAAATATTATTGAGATGGGCAAAGAGATAAAATGGGAGTAGATAATTTAGCATATCGGAGCTTTAATCATTTTTGATGATCTTTATATAGGATAATATCAATTTTATACTATAGTAGCATTCAAGGATTCGAGACCTGTCCTGAGCGAAGCTGAAGGGATTCAGATGAAAGTACAGGAAAAAGAGGAATAGTACTGTAGATAATAGCTCAACACAAGCAAGATGGCTACATAAGGCTAAGTACCATTGGTCTAAACAGTTACAATAAATCGTTTTAATTTTTTATACGCTGAAATATAGGATATCTAAACATTACAATCAGGAGAAATCAATTTGCTTAAACAACAAGAAGAAGGCATTAAGCATGCCATATCAATGAATGTGCCACGTACATCTTATGCACGCAGCACTATTTCACAAATGCTATTTAAATTAAGTAATAACAAGCACTTCAAGCGCTTGCGGGCCCTTCTTGCCTTCACCGATTGTGAATTCTACCCGTTGGCCTTCTTCAAGTGAACGAAAACCCTCACCAGAGATTGCGCTATAATGCACAAAAATATCTCCACCCTGATCGCGTACGATAAAGCCATATCCCTTACTGGTATTGAACCACTTTACAGTGCCAGTTTCACGCTCTGCCACGTTAACTTCACCTCCTTTCTACAATTAATACTTCAATGGCAGAGCGTCCTAAGCAATAAAATAAGAGACATTAATGGCCATATTGACGCAGGACCAACTGCCAATAATCTGCATTATTTAGCAATACAAAATGCTATTAAAAGCCCTCACCCCAAGGACAGACTTCAAATCCTGATAGAGTCCCTTTATATACAAATCCCAATCATCATATTAGTGAACAAAGCACATACAGGGTGGGATAGATTAGAATAATTGCAAATAACTATCATTATCCGTACCGTTATTTCCTATTTTGCGGATTGGAATAAACCTTGATCAATCTTATAATATAAAAGGAGAAATATTTAATAACGAAATAAATATATACTATCCTAATTATATTAACGGATTAATTCTGTCTAATACTTTTGATTTTTTTACTTTTTTATGCATGATTTTCTCAATACCGAAATATTACATTAGACCGATGTAATAAACAAACAACTGATGCAAAAATATGAATCTCGAAAGTCTGGACTAATCTATTAGTTTTTTGAGTCTGTTAAGTTCATTCAGAGCGTTAAGTGGGGTAATATTATCAAGATTAATGTTTTTGATCGCTTTTATAACATGATGATTTGATGCATTGAATATCTCTAACTGTTCATTGGATCTCTGCTCTTCTGTTATTTTTGAATTATTACCTCTCGATCCCTTTTCCATCCTATCAAGAATTATAGCGGCGTTTGCACTAACCTCCTTTGGAATACCAGCAAGTTTTGCGACATGAATCCCGTAAGATTTATCCGCAGAACCTGGAGCAACCTTATGCAAAAAATCTATCCCATTGATATGCTCTCTTACTAAAACATTGTAGTTCACAATACCCTTTTTATTACCGAGTCTGGTGAGTTCATGATAATGCGTAGCAAAGAGGGTTCTTGCCTTTACATACTTTAATAGATACTCAACAACTGCCCATGCAATTGATAAGCCATCGTATGTGCTTGTGCCTCTTCCAATTTCATCCATAATAATCAAACTTTTATCCGTTGCATTATTGAGAATAACTGCAGTCTCGTTCATCTCCACCAGAAAGGTTGATTCACCCCTGGATATATTATCAGAAGCGCCGATTCGAGTGAATATTCTGTCTACTAACGATATATATGCTTCATCAGCAGGGACAAATGAACCTATTTGAGCCATGAGTTGAATCATTGCTGTCATTCTAATATAGGTCGATTTGCCTGACATATTCGGTCCAGTGATTATGACTATGATATTTTCACTTGTGTCGAGAATTATATCATTCGGGACAAATGACGAATTTGAATAATATTTTTCCACAACAGGATGTCTACCCTCTTTAACAATTGAAATGCCTTCAGAATTAAAGGTTGGCCTCCTATACTTGTTTTCAATGGCAGATTGTGCCATTGAACAGTAAAAATCGATCTCGCCGATTATATCCGCCATGATCTGTAGATCATTCCTGAATTGTAAAACCTCAGCGAGCAGGTTCTCTAATTCTGTATTCTCTATTGTAATAATTCTATCAGAAGCTGTTAGGATGTCTGATTCAAATTTCTGAAGCTTTTCAGTGGAGTACCTTTCTGAGCTGACCAGAGTTTGTTTTCTATAATATTCATCCGGCACCTTTGATGTTTGACCCTTGCTCACCTCAATAAAGTATCCCAAGACCTTATTGTATTTTACCCTCAGGGTTGGAACTTGAATCCTGTTTTTCTCCTCCCTCTCATATTCAAGCATCCATTTCTTGGCATCCATTTTTAATTTATAGAGATGATCAAGCTCATCATTACATCCCTCCTTAATTACCCTTCCGCGTTCAGGGGATAATGCAGGATCATCTGTAATTGTACATTCTATCCTCTTTGAAAGATCTGATAAATCCGGCAAATCCTTCAACATCTCTATGATCAGTGGGTGTGACTCCTCAATCAAAACCCCTCCGATCTCCCTTGCCGCATCAATAGAATTCATAAGGGTGATGTAATCCTTTGGGAATGACCTTCCGAGATTAAATCGTGAGATCAATCGTTCTGTATCGTGAAATTGATATAAAACTTTTTGAAGATTTGAAATTAGATCATATCGCCCAAAAAAAAATTCAACAATATCCAATCTCTTCTCGATCTCCTGCTGTTGAAGGAGCGGATTGAGGATGTTTCTCTCAAGAGTCCTTCTACCAATTGCGGTTTTGGTGCAATCGAGCACCGAGAAGAGGGTATAATTCTTTGATCTGTCATGTTGGTTCTGAACAAGCTCCATATTGGAGATCGTCTCCTCGTCAAGTATCATATAATCTGAGGAAACAAAACGCCTTGGACTTTTCAGATGGTCAAAGGTCTTTTTATGAGTGTCCTTGAGATATTGCAGAATAGAACCTGCAGCTAAAATCTCGATCTCTGTTGTGATACCAAATCCCTTGATGCTTGCCAGACCAAAGGTATCCTTTATTGTTTCTGTTGAAAACTCAATATCATAGAACCAGTCATTTATTCTGTAAATAGGAATGTCATTATTTATTATATACTCTGAAAAAATCTTATCACTTAAGTCATTACCCTCCCTCAACACCAATTCTCTTGGACCATATTTTACAATTTCGCCCCTGAAAACATCAAAGGATTTCTCAATCGAAGAGAGAAAGAAATCCCCTGTAGATATATCAATAAAAGCCAGACCAATCTCCTTTTCATTCAACACTATCGAAGCGAGGAAGTTGTTATCGTCGGATTGAAGAAGATTGGATTCAACAACTGTCCCAGGAGTTACGATCCTTACAACCTCCCGTTTTACTACATTTCCGCTTGTTGGAACGGTCTCCATCTGTTCGCAGATTGCCACCCTGTGACCGGCCTTAAGGAGTCTAGCGATGTAACTCTCACTCGCATGATAGGGCAGGCCGCACATAGGGATATTATCCTGACGGGAGGTAAGCGCGATGTTAAGTATCTTTGAGGCCACATGAGCATCCTCATGGAACATCTCGTAGAAATCTCCCATCCTAAAAAAAAGTATTTCATTGGGATGTCTTTTCTTAATTGAAAAGTATTGCTTCATCATTGGCGTTAATTTGGAATCCATGGGTTTATTCATAAATATATTGCCTCTTCTCGTCTCTCAAGATCCTAACAATTTTGCCATTAAGTCCAAATTCTTCCGCCAGTCTGATCTTAGTGAATATTGCAGATTCACGATCCCGTAACCTCGATGCATATATAAAAAAACTATTTTTTGCTTTAATAATCGATATTGGAGCGAAATCTCTGTTTATTAATGCCTTTATCTCTCTTGCATCTTTCAGGTTGTTGAAACGTCCAAGACAAATAGCATATAATACACCATCTTCATCATTCTGATCTGAATATTTTAGGTCTGGCTCTATATCCAAATTATCGATGGCCTTTATACTATCATTATCTGGTGCATAATCAGTCATTGAGGGATTGTGTCTATGAATAGAGTCAAGTCTCCTCTTTGTAAAGAAGGATTCAGGAGATTTGGAATATTTATTTAACACATCCATATAGGCAGAATAGGCTCTATTATAGTCCTCCTTCGCTTCATAATACCTGCCCAAAAGATAGATCGCTGTAGGCGCTTTTGGTGAAGCGCTAAAGCCTGTAATAATTTCACTCAATTTCTGTATATATCTTCGCGAAAAGCCATAAATTTTTTTTTGTGTGTAGGATAGTAATAGAAGCGATTCAGCGAGGTTTTCATAACTGTGATCTTGTTGCATAATCGCCAAACTGGCCTTCTCTGCCTCTTCATACATTTCTAACTGAAGGTATGCCTTAACAAGTAATAATTGAAACTCTGTGAGATACCTGCTCTTTTTAAATAACCCTATTCCCTTTAAGGATTCATCCCTGAGATCGCTCCATCTTGAGAGGAGGTATAGTATCTGACAGAGTTTATGTTGTGCATAATCCCTTTTGAGATAAAATCTATATTTATCAACAATAATTCTATATTGGCGTATCGCCTTATCAGTTTCCCTCTCATTTTGTGCAAGGATGAACCTTACATCTGGAATATATTTGCTCTTTGGAAATTGCTTAAAAAACTTTTTAGATAAGGCTGTAAGATCATCAACACTACCAGAACGAGCTAAGGCCTCAATTCGATATAGATATCCCTTCTCTGTAATTGCGAATAACGGATGGATACTAATAAGCAGAGTTATTATAATATAAAGGTATTTTATCCACCTATGCAAGCCTTTCGCCATAAAGTGTGGCCCCCCTCAAAGATGATACCCTGATTTTTATCACCCTCCCCACATCTTCAGCGCTTCCTGGTATCACCACAGGATGGTTAAAAGATGTCTTTCCCATCACTTCATACTCTGATCTCTTGCTCAATCTCTCCACTATCATCTCTTCAATGCAGTTCAGCCTCTCTGAAAGCCTCTCACAAGATATCTCTCTCTGTTTAGCTATGAGTGTATTTAGCCTATCGAGTTTCATGGCCCTTGATAAGGTCTCCTTTATACTGTATGCTGGAGTATCTTTCCGAGGAGAGTATACATAGGTAAATGCCTCATCAAACCTCACAATATCTACCGCTCTCAAAGTAGCCTCAAAATCATCCTCCGTCTCTCCCGGGAATCCGACAATAAAATCGGTTGAGATTGAATAATTATCTAACTCTCCATCTATCCTTTCAACAATATCAAGATAGTCCTCCATACTATACCCTCTGTTCATGAGTTTCAATATTCTGTTTGAGCCACTCTGTAGTGGGAGATGAATGGATCTTGATATATTTTTGTAATCCCTAATTACTGAGATTATATCCTCATTAAAGTCTTTGGGATGGGATGTCAAAAAATTGATTCTAGCAAGACCTACAATCCTAGCCGCTCTCTCCAGCAGTTTATGAAAGGGGATGTCTCCAGTATCCATACCGAATTGATTTACATTCTGACCCAGGAGGGATATCTCCTTTATCCCGATTGTGACGAGACTCTTTATGTTTTCAATTATTGAATCTGACGGAAATGATATCAGGGGTCCCCTCACATAGGGCACAATGCAGTATGAACAGAAGTTGTTGCATCCATGAGTTATAGCTATCCACTTATGCCAGGTGGGGACATCTTTGCTGTAATCAAGTACATGATTTATCCTGCTCTCAAAATCCTCATACTCTAGAGAAGTGTATAGGCATTTTGCTCTCTCTTTAAGAAAGATATTTAAGATTTCACCAACCCTAGGCGACTGATAGGGTCCAACAGCAAGATCAGCAATCTCTTTGTCTATCAACTCCTTACCAATTCGCTGAGCCATGCACCCTGCAACAACGATTACCCCTCCCTTAATCCTTACAGTGTCTCTAATAGATTTGATATGTGAGATAGCTCTATCCTCTGCATGCTCTCTTACTGAGCAAGTGTTGAATATATGAATATCCGCAGAATGCGGATCATTGGATACCCTAAATCCGGATTTGAGCAATGAACATTCCATTAACTCTGAGTCGCTCTTGTTCATCTGGCATCCGAAGGTTTTAATATATACTTTTGGCATGATATTTTATATAGACTGTCTATTTAGCAAGGATTTACATCTTCAATATAATGAGAATAAAAAGTATAGAAAAATCAAACAAAAAATGCATTTCTATAAATTGGAAACTTGGATGATTGCCAATAAAGGCCCTGAACATGTTTCAGTTCATAACAATCATATCTCAATCTCCATACCCGCCTTAACATAATGGATTCTTTTATTTGTGCTTATTTTGTCGCATTTTAAATGTGTTCCATAAAATACTGTTTCATCGCTAACAAGATTAATAGCTTTCTCGATTATTTCATCCTCATGTAGATGTATCGGCACAGGATCATCAGGCTCGCCGTTTAAGTCTAAAATCACTATTTGGGGTTTTTCCTTTAATAAATCTGTAATGCCCTGCGACCATTTTGTATCTGCTATGTAAGAAAAAACATTCTCATTTTCTTCTTTTAGAATAAATCCATAGGTTTCCACCATGTGTTCCATCTTGAAAAGCCTTGCAGTATGATCATTAAGTGTAATCTCTGTACGATCAGAAATATTTATAAATTCTATAGTCTCCCTAACCCAACTAATCAATGGATGTTCCTTAGAAAAGGCTTTTTCTGTTAGATCAATTAAAAAATCTTTAGCATTACCAGGCGCAAATAGTTTTATCCTTTTTTCTTTTTGATCTTTTGGTACCTTAACAAATAGGTATAATGTTAGAAATGGAAATCCAAAACAATGATCTCCATGCAGGTGTGATATGAATATCTCTCGGATATTGTTGATTGAAATATCCTCCCTTGCTAGAGATAACATAATGTCTGGTGGCAACTCAATAAGAACCTCTTCATCAATCATAAAGGCATTATAGGGCAGACCATCATTGATAGCCCCACCATTACCTAATATTTTAATTTTCATTATATCCTCCCTATGATAAATATTTGATCAATAAATAGAGTTTTTGGTTAAAGATAAATAAAGTCAAATCCAATAGCTATTTTTATAAAAAGTGAAAAATATATCCAGATAATGTATATTAGGACTGATTGAATTACAAAAATAGTTGAATTTTATTCTAC
This sequence comes from Spirochaetota bacterium, assembly GCA_034190085.1. Lineage (NCBI taxonomy): Bacteria > Pseudomonadati > Spirochaetota > Spirochaetota bacterium. The sequence goes on along the minus strand of JAXHTS010000051.1, from coordinate 11,066 downwards.
CAAGTTACATATTTTACAATATTTTCTGATTCATCTAAAAAGATACAATTATCTCTATGCACCGCTTATACATAGCAAAAAATGCACAATAGAAAACTTTTTTACAATATTAAAACTATCCAGAAGCTTAGAAATTTTTCATTTTTTCTATGCACATGTAATGATGCGTTTATCATTAAAAGAATATGAATTTATATTAGTTTTTTTGTTGATATATATAGATTTACACAAGATAATCTAATAATAGACTTATTAAAGGATTCAAGCTACCCTAAATGAAATATGGTATTAGAGGTTGGAATGTCGTTCCCCAATTCTATTAAGTAGAGTGAGATTCTTTTATAGAAAATGAATTCTCATTAAAGGGCAAATCCAGCCATTTGGATCGTTAATCCCTAAATATGTGGATGAGAGATGAGGATATATCTTTCCTCTAAAACAGTATTCTATCAATGCATATTTTAACTTCTAATGAATTATTTTGAGAATACGTTTAGTCAAGGATTTCTAGCTAGAAGCGAATGGATGCACTCGAGTAAAACCAAAGGCATATTCGTCAGTATTAAGATTAAAGCTTCACCCTTAAAATCCAGAATCTTTGATCCCATATCAACTGGAGAGTTGTTTATCTTTTCAAGAGTATAAAAGGGGACAATGGCATCAATTCAATTTAAAGTTGAGAATTACCCGCAAAATTCCTTTATCATTGTTGAAGGGAAAAAGAATGCACAAACCTTTTTCATAATCCGAAATGGCAAGGTTAAGATCATAAAAGATGATCCCGTAGTTAATGAGGAAGCACATTCTATCCTTGGCCCAGGAGATTTTTTTGGTGTCATTTCCTGTATGAGTGGCCATGCAAGAATGGAGTCTGTTGTAGCCTTATCAAACCTATCCTTAATATCAGTGGAAAAAGATCAGTTTGGTATTCTAATCCAGAAAAATCCCATTGTTGCGTTGAAGATAATTCGTTTCTTTAGCAGGAAGTTAAGGGATTTCAACCAAGCAATTACTCGACTTACCCTAAAAAATACAGTGGAAGAGGACCCGGAGCATCTATTTAATATTGGGGAATATTATTATAGAAAGAATGTGCAAAATCATTCAATCTACGCATATCAAAAATATATTCATTACTCCCCTAATGGACCAAATAGAGATGCTGCCTTATCAAGGTTAAAATCCATGAAATCCCCTTTTATGGTTAAGGGAAACCAATTGAATGATATTCATAGAACTTATAATGACAACACTATGATCTTCTGTGAGAACGAGCCAGGAGACGAACTCTATATTATACAGTCAGGAAAGGTAAAGATTACCAAGATCGTTGATGAAGAGGTTCTACTTGCAGTCTTAAATCCTGGAGACATCTTCGGAGAGATGGCCCTGCTTGATAACAGACCACGAAGCGCCTCTGCTATTACCTTTGGCAAGGTAACGCTACTTGCTATCAATAAGGCCAATTTTGAAGAAATGGTCTCCTCTCAACCACAACTCATTACAAAAATAATTCAGTTATTAAGTGAAAGGATTTGGACAGCCTATCGTCAACTCGAAAATCTTATGATAAAGGATCTACTTGGCAGAATATATGACACCCTCCTCATTCAAATAGAGAAAAAAAAGATCAAGATTGTCTCAAAAGAATCCTATAATTTTGAGTTTGGAGCAAAGGAATTATTGAATATGGTCGGTTTACCTCAGAACAAGGGGAATGTGCTGATTAATCAGCTATTGGAGGATAAACACATCACGCTTGAAGAGGGGAAGATCATCTGCACTGACATGTTCGAATTAGAGAAGACCGTTCATTTCTACAAAAAAAAATCAGCCTTGGAAAGAAAGCGTGAAGAAGGGAAAAGTATTTAAATATATCTCCATCATATTCCTCAGTGTAATATTCCTTATAGTCCTGGGCTCAGCCTTAATTATATATTATTTTCCCAAGGATAAACTATTACAAATAATAACAATAAAAGCTGAAGACTCCCTTACAAGAAAAGTTGAAATTGGTGGATTAAACTATAATTACCGTGGACTTATTCTTAATGATTTATCTATCTATAATGGTCTATCTGATGAGGATGAGATCTTGGCAGTTGCTCAAACTGCAATAATCCGATTCTCATTACTCCCCCTTCTGCAAAGGCAATTGGATATTAATAAAATTATCATTAATCAATTAAAATTAAATTTAATCTATAACAATGGCAAATTCAATCTACAGAATCTAATAGGTGATTTAAAGGACAACCAAGGCGAATCGTCAATTTCTACCACGATATCGAGCATTTCTCTTAGGGATACAGAGATAACCCTTCAGAATCCCCCAAAGAGACTAAAACCCCTTGAAGGCAGGTATATCCTTCATGGTACCATTGAGATGGAGGGTAAAAGAGAATTTCGAATTTCAGATTGTAACATTATTCTTCCTGAGAATAGGGGTAGGTTATCGTCCGATATGAGATTAGCATTATTTGACGATGACTTTGAATTGTTAGGGGATGTCAAATTATACAACTGCTCACTAAAATGGGTTTATCAATGGAATAGGGGAATCCCTTTACCCTACAACGATTTTTCAGGAAAGATAAAAAGACTCAAAATTACTAAGAAATCAGTTAATGGATATGTAATAGGAAAATCGTCTATCGCGAAAAGCGACATAACGCTTAACGCTAATGGCGCCTGCAGCGTTAAAATCCCAGAAAAGCGTGTTTTAATCAGTGACATAAAAGCGTCTACCAAGAATTCAAATATCAATATTAGCGAAATACTATTGTCATTCAAGGGAAAACTATTAAAACTTAGGGTAGCTGGAAATGATATTCTTATAAATGATCTCAAGCCTTTTATAAAGATCCTGCCAGCTGAATTAAATGGAAGAGTCTCGGCTGATTTTTATAGATTAAATGAAATATATAATGGAAAATTTAATTTGAAAAATGTTATCTATAAGGCAGGGCTTCTTAGTGACATAAACGCCAACATATTAATAAAGAATAATACTTTTCAAAATGAGGATGTACCCTTAAAGCTATGGAAACAACCCTGCAAGGCTTCAATCGCTACAACTGATGGAAATTTTAAAAAAATATTCCTAAACCTTCATTCAGAGGAAATTAATTTAAAAAGGATGAGGGGTAATAGAAAGGGAACACGTTATTCAAAAATCAACCTGCCCTTTGAAATTAATGGCAAAATTACTATTGATAACCTTACCTATAACATGTATCAATTGTCAAATCTATCACTTAATTATTCATTATTAAATAATGATCTTTCCTTAAATAAATTATACTCTCAATTTGCACAAGGTAATATAAATGGAAAAGGCATCGTATATTTATCGAGAAGCATACCTTCCCTCAAGATATCAACAACCTTCGACAGCATGAAACTACAAAACATGTCGCGGTATTATGAAAAATTGAATAATAAATTTTTTGGGGTCCTTAATGGGAGTGCGAACCTAGAGTGTAGAATCGAAGAAAATATGAATATTCTCAATTCTCTCAGTGGAGAAATGGAGTTCTTTATAGAAAAAGGAAAAATTGTTGATACCGGTATTCAAGAGGGGCTTGGCATGTGGCTCTCGGAACTTAAATATAAGCTAAGAGACCTTGAATTTAACAAGATCTACGGCAATTGTAAGATTTTAGGCTCAAATCTATATATTAATTCCTTTATATTTAATGCCCCCCACATCAGGCTTAATGTTAGCGGTTATTTTAATAGAAAGCTGGCAGGAAGCACAAAGATCCTCCTTGAGTTCACACCGGATTTTGTTCAGGATCTTCCAAATCCAGCCTTTTTTCTTCAACTGAGGAAATACAGGCAGGGGAACTGGTATATTATTCCATTTGAATCAACTGGCGAAAACATTGCTGATAGCAGAAGTATCAAGAGACTTTGAATACATTCTTAAGGGATAATCTATTACTTCGCACATCAATCCCCAATACACCAACATAATATTCACCAGACCTATATCTATAAACTACTAATCTTGATACTCGCTTTTAATCTTATTCATAAGCCCGCCCTTTTTTATTATCTCCTGCATAAATGGGGGGAAGGGCGTGACCGCATATATCCTTGATTTTGAAATGTTTGTTATCTCACCCCTATCAAAATCCACTTCGATCTCATCCCCCTCCCCTATGTCTTTCGCGGCATCAGGAGACTCTAAAATCGGAAGCCCAATATTTATACAATTGCGATAGAAGATCCTAGCAAATGAAGATGCTATTACACATGAAATTTCTGCAGCCAGAATAGATATAGGGGCATGCTCTCTGGAAGAACCGCATCCAAAGTTGCTTCCTGCAACAATTATATCACCCTTGGATATCTTATTGATAAATTCCGGATCAGCATCTTCCATGCAATGCCTTGCCAATTCCTTTGGATCAGAAACATTCAGATATCTTGCAGGTATTATCTCATCAGTATTTATATCATTACCAAACTTCCAGGCTTTTCCTATTACTTGCATAATTCACCTTTATTATAACTCATCAGGATGACAAATCCTCCCAGCGACTGCTGAGGCTGCGGCGATTGCAGGATTGGATAGATATACTTCACTCTTCGGATGTCCCATCCTACCAACAAAATTTCTGTTAGTAGTTGCTATGCACCTCTCACTTTGAGCCAATATTCCCATATGACCGCCGAGGCAGGGGCCACAGGTTGGGGCTGATACAATCCCTTGTGCGTCAATAAAGACCTCTAATAATCCCTCATCTAGCGCCTGTCTGTATACCTCTTGAGTTGCAGGAATAACAATTAGCCTAACGTCTCTATGAGCCTTTTTCCCAATTAAAACCTTTGCTGCCTGCCTTAAATCTTCAATTCGTCCATTAGTGCAGGACCCAATTACCACCTGATCTATTTCCACACCGCTCTCTCTGGCAGGCTTCACATTCTCCGGCAAATGCGGGAAGGCAACCAGGGGTTCTATTCGGGAAACATCATATTCTTTAATTGTTATATATTTGGCATCTGTATCGCTGGTAAAAATATCATAACCTTGATCGCTTCTTTGTTCTATATATTTAACGGTCTTTTCATCAGGTTCAATTATCCCATTCTTGCCCCCAGCCTCAATAGCCATGTTAGTCATGGTTAATCGTCCCTCAATTGAAAGCTCTTTGATTGCGCTTCCTGTAAACTCCATTGCCATATACAGCGCTCCGTCAACGCCGATGTCGCCGATAGTATATAGAATAAGATCCTTACCCGTGACAAAGGGATTGAATTTCCCCTCAAAAACGAACCTCATGGATTCAGGCACCTTGAACCATGTTTTCCCTGTAGCCATAGCAGCGGCCATATCTGTTGAACCGATCCCAGTAGAGAAGGCCCCCAGGGCCCCATAAGTGCATGTGTGAGAATCTGCTCCGATTATAAGCATTCCTGGTCTAACAAGACCAAGTTCAGGAAGAAATGCATGCTCTATTCCCACCCTGCCCACATCATAAAAATGAACAATATCATTCTCTTTTGCATAATCTCTAAGAATTTTAACCTGTTCAGCTGATTTGATATCCTTATTAGGAGTAAAATGATCTGCGGTTAAGACTATACTATCCTTATTAAATAACCTTTTAATACCATTTTTTTTGAGTTCCTGAATTGCAATGGGTGCTGTGATATCGTTTCCAAGAATGATATCAACATCAGCCTCAATGAGTTCCCCCGGTGTAACAGCCTCATGATCAGTATGCGCAGCGAGAATTTTCTCTGTAATTGTCTTTCCCATTAGCATATCCTTTAATTCATAGTCATTCCTAAAAAGGATTATATTTATTCATCATATTGAATATTGATTTTGTAAATTTATTAAACCATTAATGTTAGATTAGGAATAATATCAACAAAAATAAATTTGTTAACACCATTTAATCCGTGATCTTATTTGTCTTCTCCATCTTAAATATGAGATCAAAGGATATGCCTATTATGATATTCAAAGAATGAAAAAACAAATATAATAACTACTCAATTTGATTAAATTGATTATTAAGGGTTTGTGAGGTATTCTCAAATAATAAACATAATGCAATTTGTTTAATTATTGCAATTCGCCCTCCCTCTTTTTCTTGACAAAGGATAAAATATATAGTTTAAAATATCCTAAATAATTCAGGGGGTAAATGTTGATTGTTGTAACCGGTGGAGCTGGATTTATTGGCAGCGCTTTTGTCTGGAAGTTGAACACCATGGGAATCAGCGATATACTAATTGTTGATGAGCTTGGAAGTTCATATAAATGGAAAAACCTTGTTAATAAAAATTTTCAAGATTACATTCATAAAGATGAATTCATAAAGATTATCAACAACATATCCCTTAACATTAACGCAATAATCCATATGGGCGCATGCTCATCCACAACCGAACTTGACGCAGATTATTTAATGCAAAACAACTACCGTTATACGAAAACGTTAGCCGAGTGGTCGCTGAGCAATAACATTCGATTTATTTATGCAAGCAGCGCTGCAACATATGGCGACGGCTCTCAAGGATTCTCTGATGATGAAGCGGACACATTAACGCTTCAACCCCTTAATATCTATGGATATTCAAAGCATATCTTTGACCTCTGGGCAATTCGTAACAGGGTAAATGATAAAATAGCGGGCATCAAGTTTTTCAATGTCTTTGGCCCCAATGAGTATCACAAAGGGAATATGGCTAGCATCGTATTCAAGGCATACCATCAGATTATCAGGACAGGACGAATTCAGCTCTTCAAATCCTTGCGGGAAGAATATCAGGATGGGGAGCAGTTGCGTGATTTCATCTATGTCAAGGACTGTGCGGACGTTATGTGGTGGCTTTATCTGAATCCGGAAATAAACGGAATTTTTAATCTTGGCACTGGGACAGCCCGAACATGGAATGATCTTTCCGCTGCGATATTCTCTGCTATGGGACATGATCTGTCAATTGAGTATATCGACATGCCGGACTCTATTAAAAATCGCTATCAATATTTCACAAAGGCACAGATGGACAAGCTAAGGGATACAGGCTACACCACGCAGTTTCGCACATTAGAGGAGGCTGTGCTAGATTATGTCTCAAACTATTTAACAAAAGACAATCAGCATCTATAGAATTGAAAAGCATGAAAAGTTTTTTTTATAGATACATACTTCCCTATCTTGCTTTTTTCTTTATTAAGTTGATTTTTTTATCATATCGAATCAGGATAATTGACCCCAAAATTGAAGAAACCATCTACAAGAGAGGAGAATCACCAATCTACATCTCATGGCATCAGAGATTTTTCCCTGGAATATGCTTAATGGCAAAACGAAGTCCTATAGCAATTATGATTAGTCAGAGTACTGATGGTGAGTTGATATCAAAAATTGTAGAGATCCTCGGATGGCGCACAGTAAGGGGTTCATCATCTAGGGGAGGTGGGAGGGCCCTAATTAAATTAAAAAGGCTATTAAAGGAAGGGTATGCAGTTGGACACATCGTTGATGGGCCTAGGGGTCCCTTTGGCAAGATTAAGCCGGGACTTTTTGCAATGGCAAAACATTCGGGGATGCCGCTATTACCAACCATTGTATCATCTGAGAAAAAATGGACATTTAACAGTTGGGATAATTTTATTATCCCAAAACCTTTTTCTAAAATTATTGTAAGGTTTGATAGAGAAGTATACATACCCAAGGACATCAATCAGGAAAGGTTAGAAGAGATGATTAATCAAATGGAATGCAGATTAGATGAACTGTATAGAGAAACTGATAGCATTTGGTTACAACGTGAATCCTTCACAGGATATGAAAAATTAAGGAATCAGAACATCTCATCTTTTCATAAAAGGAGATGAGAATCGCATAAGCGAGTATTACCTCTACTCAGAGGAAGAATTATGTTCTACCTTATTTTGAGGAGGCAAGTATTATAGCTATTGATGCTGTTTTACAATGAACAGCATAACTCCAAAAATGTAAGGTACATAACAACAGAAAAAAATATCATTTTTCTTGACATATTCAAAATTTTCCTTAATAATAAAGTACAGGATCATACAATAACAGAGTGAATAATATGCAAACATTAGTAAATGTTGGTGTTGCACAATTAAAGATTTCATCTACCCCCAGTGTACTACGTACAATCTTAGGGAGTTGCGTTGGCATCTGCATATATGATAAGACAAAAAAAATTGGTGGGCTAGCTCATGTCCTCTTACCGCAGGATTCCGGCAGTAATGATGGTAAACCAGAAAAATATGCTAACACCGCAATTCCACTACTGATACAGATGTTAGAAAAAGAGGGGTGCAATAAAGGATCCATGTCAGCAAAAATAGCGGGCGGAGCATCCATGTTCAAATTTAAATCCAATACACACCTTGCTCAGATTGGGGAAAGGAACATTGAGATGACAAAAAAAGTACTTCAAGAGAATAGCATCCCAATTACTATAGAAGATTTGGGTGGAAATACCGGCAGAGTAATCGATTTTTTTCTTGAGGATGGGAGGTTGAAGATAAAGGCTTCAGGCAAGGAGAAGGTTTATTATAAAACTTAAATGATTTTTTATTAAACATTATAGCGGTTATTTAATCATGTATAGAATGTTTTTTAGGAGAAAAACTCTAATTTCTAATAATTACTTTTATATAAATATTAGAAATACCGAAAAGAAAATAAAAACCAATGAGTAAATAAATGCAAACAACTATTCAACAGAGAATTGAATCAGTAATCAATAATATTGAAAGTTTACCTTCAATACCAGTTGTGGCAAGTCAAGTGGTAAGGATGGTAAGCGATCCTGATGTACCATTCAAGTCTGTTGCAGAGGAAATTGCAAAGGATCAAGCAATTACAACTAACATACTTAAACTGTGCAATTCAGCATATTTTAACAGAGGCAAGGAGATATCATCAATTGAAAGGGCAGTGGTTACTCTTGGATTGAAGGAAGTGAAAGATATAGTAATGGTAGTAACCACGAAGACTATATTAGATAAGGAAATTATGGGGTATAGCCTCGAGAAGGGTGAACTTTGGAAGCATGGCCTGGCCGTAGCAATTCTCTCAAAGAGAATAGCTTTGATGAAAAAAAAGAAAGAAATTGCTGACATAACCTTTACTGGCGGAATCATTCATGATGTTGGGAAAACCGTTCTCGCTATGTTTGTACAAAAGACTTTTCAAGATATTCTAAGCTTTGTTGAAAATACTGGTGTAACATTCCAGGAAGCAGAAAAGGAGATCATGGGCTACGATCATCAGATAATTGGTGAAAATATATTAACAAAATGGCAGTTCCCTCCTGTCCTAAATGCTATTGTTAGATATCATCACAATCCAAATGATGCCCCTGAAGAATTCAAGCTTATTGTCTCAATTGTGCATATTGCTAATGTAATATGCCTTATGGCAGGAATAGGAATCGGCAGTGATGGGCTGTATCATGAAATGAATGAGACGGCCATAAAGCGTGCCGGGCTGAATGACCGTGAACTTGAACAGTTATATTCATACTTACCTGATGTTTTGGGGCAGGCTGCTGAGATTCTATGATACCCCACTACTTTATATGTATTTATTAAAACGATGTCCCTCCTGCAAAAAAAAATTACGATTCCCGATCAACAGAGGGAATATCAGAGTGAAATGTAATTGTGGTTATAGTTTTATTGCAGACCCAGATGACCCTAATTTATATAATAGCGCAGAATTTGATCTTCATCCACATAATGACAAAACACACATATCAAAAAGATTAACCAATCTCAAGAATATCATATCAGATATAGATGCAAAAGGAATACTTACAAGATGCATTAATATCTTATATGATGGTAAATATAAGATTCAGAACTATAAGCTCCTCCCATCATCAGAGCAGAAAAAAATAATAATAATTTTCATCTTTATAGCATTTTTGATAATCCTAATCGCCTACCTTCTTCTCTCTCCTAAAAGCAATAATGAGGGAGCAATAATTTAGCATAAGAAGATAAAGGATTTATCAAAACTCTAGGACTGCAATTCCTTCTTTCTTAGCTGAAGATGTTTATAATATTTAGAGCCAACCTGATTTGATTTTTCCAGGTCCTCAATTTTTTGATTTATTTCATCAATTGTAAATTTATTTATCTTTTTATTCTTCTTAGATGTCTCTTCACTCTGAGGGATTTCCTCTTCCGCCATGTTAACCTCGATTTTATATTAGTAATATGATCAGGAATATTTATATTGATACAAAACAATCCTTGTTAATAGCATTTTACCAAAAATGATATGATATTTTCAAATATTTGCATGTTGCTTGTCAACAAGTTTGTGACAGGTGTACAACAAAAAAGGGCTAAGTGCCAAACTCGCTCAATAAGGCTATTGGTCTTTACCAACTTGCGAACAACAAGCTTCTTGTTTGCAAATGTAATTCGATTTCGCTCAGCACAAGACGCTCACCATAGGTAAAATCTTTCCTAATAACATCTTAGATTTTTGGCATTGTAACTGAGTTCGTCCGGTTTTTAATATGCTAATTAGCCGTAAATGATCTGATCATTTTGGGCTTGCCCCGCAATTACGGACACATAGTTAAGCAACTTATTTAATTATTGAATTAGATGATTCATATTCTTCCGGACTTTTATAGTCAAGAAAAGAATGAATTCTCTGTCTATTATAGAATACTGAAATGTATTCAAAAATAGCAAGCCGTGCTTCATCTCTCGTTTTATATCTTTTATGAAATACCTCTTCCATTTTTAAAGTTGAGAAAAAACTTTCAGCACATGCATTATCCCAGCAGTCTCCTTTACGGCTCATACTCTGAATCATTTTATACTCAGTTATTATTTTTCTGAAATCATGGGAAGCATATTGTACACCACGATCTGAATGGAATATTAAATTGTCATCTGGATTTCTATGAGCTACAACCATCTTAAGTGCATCCATTGCCAGTTCAGCCCTAATATGAGTATCAAGCGAATAACCGACTACTTTCCGGGAATATAGATCTATTACAACACACAGGTAAAGCCAACCTTCATTTGTCCA